>NZ_JANLVV010000038.1:0-21784 GCF_031364185.1 Salinibacterium sp.
GCCAATCACCGTGCCGCCCAGCAACTGGGCGACTTCGCGAACGGTTACTCGCATGATTTAGGGCCTCGCGGGTGATAGGGGTTGGTCGTGTTGATGACCGACACGACGAGGACAAGGTCCTCCTTTTTCAAGGGTGCGGCAGCACCAGTCGAATTATTTGCGGTGGTGGTGCAACCGGCGAGAACAAGCGACGCGACGGCCACCATGCTCATCAGGCCGACCGCACGGGTTAATTTCTTACCGAGAGACATCCTTGACTCCTAGGGATACGGGCGTTCTACCTGTCCAGTAGAAAACTCTGAATTATTATTCAACTGTCGAATCGACATTAGTAAAGGAGTACCACCACTCCTATGAATGGTCAAGCAGATAGTGAAAATAAATGCGCCTGGTACCCATTCGTGATGTAGGCCCTACTCATAAGCCTGCACTGCCACCCGACATTGTTGGCGTGCGACAGGTCAGCGAAGAGTCCGGAAGAAGGTTCTGATGTCGTCAACGTAGGTCTCGGGTGCCTCGAGGGGAGCGAAGTGTCCACCCGTGGCATGTACTCGATACTGCTGGAGATTGAAGTACTTCTCCGTCCAGGACAGCGGCGGCTTATAGATTTCTCCCGGGTAAATGCTGACGGCCGTCGGGACGCCGACAACAGGGAACCGGTCGTGGCTGGGCTTCCACGGATTTCCGCGACACTCCCAGTAGTAGCGTGAAGAGGTGCCGCCGGTTTCCGTCAGAAAGTAAATCGCCGCCGTTGTCACGAGGTCTTCTTTGGGCCAGACGCGTTCAAACGCGTCCGTGCCGGAACCTCGTTCCGCGAGTCCCCAGAAATATCGCTTCTCGGTGATCCAGGCGAGTTGCCCCGCAGGAGAATCCGCGACCAGGGCAGCAAGCGTCTGGGGTTTTGTCAGCTGAATTTCCCCATAGCCGCTTTCATTCTCGACGAAAAGTTTTCCGCGCTCGAACCAGCCTTCCTCTCCTGCTCGGTATTCGCTCAGAGCGGGAAGCCCGAGAGCTGGATCGAATGAGACTCCCGGCGGCTGATCGGGATGCGCGGGAAGGTAGTGGCTCATTTGAGCCGGGAAATGGGTGTAGACGCCAACGACGTTATCCTCGTACTTATGCCCGTGCTGCTGGGCAATGAGAGCCCCCCAGTCTCCTCCCGCAGTGGCGTATTTGTCATACCCAAGCACCTTGGTCATGAGTGTGTTCTCAAGATCGGCGGTCTGCCACCAGTTCCAGCCCGTCTCCGTCAAGGGCGAGGAGAATCCGTAGCCCGGCAGCGAGATAAGCACAACGTCAAATGAATCCTCGGCGCTTCCGCCGAACTTCTCGGGATTCGTCAGAGGTTCAATCACCTTCCGAACGTCCCAGAATGTCCATGGCCATCCATGATGCAGGAGAAGGGGCATGGGGTTCGACCCCGTGCCTTTGACGTGAATGAAGTGAAGTGGAACGCCCATGAGATCAACTTTGAACTGGGGTAAATCATTCATGCGACGTTCAACGTCTCGCCAGTCGTATTCATTCACCCAGTAGTCGACCAGAGTGCGATGGTAGTCAGTGTTGTAGCCATAACGCCAGTCATCGTTCCCGAAGTCGTGGGGAAACCTGGTGCGGCGTAGTCGGTCCATCATGTCATCGAGCTTGTCCTGCTGAATGTCGATGGTGAACGGATGCACGTTGTGCTGCTCCGACATATTAAGCCTCCCTGTTCGTTGTATTAGGACTGTCCCCCGGCAATCGTCGGAGACGGTGGAGTGCGCATTTTTATTCAGTAAGCGAATTTCTTTCGTGGCCCGAGCATAGCGTCGAGAGAGTGCTGAGTCACGTCTTCGGGCGGGCAGCAGTACAGGGTTCGGCACGCCCTGAATCAGCCAAGACCCGGCACCAGATGATCGATTCTTTCGAGAACAAACGTCGGGCGTTGCGAGGGCACACAGGAATCAACCATCTCCAACGTTGTTTCGCCGGTCAGTACGAGTGCCGAATCCATGCCCGCATTGTGGGCCATCTGGATGTCCGTGTAGAGCCGGTCCCCGACCATGATCGAATCGGCGAGATTGACCTTGAGGGCTTCTGCGACGCAGTCGAGCATGATTCGGTCGGGCTTGCCTGCATTCGCCTGACACCTCACACCGGTGCTCGCTTCGATTGCCGCAACAATTGCGGCGGCGTCCGGCTGACCTCTCCCGTCGGGAAAGGGGCAGTATTGATCAGGATTGGTAGTCACGAGAATCGCGCGTTTGAACTGCCAGATGGCATCAAATGCAATCTGCAATTTTCGGTAGTCGAATGTTCTGTCATAACTGGCGATGACAATGTCAATCTTTTCCGGATCTTCGGAGATGGGAATCCCCGCCGCGATCAGGGCCCGAATGAGTGGTTGCTCGGCGATCGGAAATACTGTCGCTCCCGGGTGGTCGCGGTTGAGCCAGGCGATGATGCTGACGACGGAGTTGACAATCGAGGAGACATCGACATGGAGCCCGAGGTTGCGGAGTTTTTCGACGTACATGTCGGGATCGAGTGTGGGGTTGTTGGAGAGGAAAACCGTGCGCACACTGTGAGCCTGCAGATGCTTGATGAGCCGGCGAGCACCCGGAAGCAATTCGTTTCCCAAATAGATAGTGCCGTCGAGATCGAAAATATAGGCATCATAGAGTCGATCGGGAGCACCTGACCGTGCCATTGGTCGGACTTCGCGCACCACCGTCATTCGCGGACCTGCGCTAGGCGCGCGAAGACGTCGCGCGTCGACGGATAGATTTCCCGGTAGACGGTAAAGAGTCGGTCGTAGATGGGCGACACTGTGGCGTCCGGGAAATACGTTGTGCCGAAAGCGCTCATCGCTTTGGAGGCGGCCCCGATATCCGGATAGAGTCCGACTCCGGCCGCGGCGAGCATCCCGGCGCCAAGGCTCGTGCTTTCCTGCTGTTCTGAGACGACGATGGGTCGCCCCAAGACATCGGAAAGAATCTGACACCACAGGGCGCTCTGCGCACCGCCGCCCATCGCGACGAGCGACGAGATGGGATCGGCCAACGATGCGTCCACCCGCTCGAGACACAGTCGAAGTTCGAACGCAAGTCCTTCGAGTATGGCTCGATAGATGTGCGCACGATCGTGGACGCCGGAGAATCCAAGCATCACCCCGCGCGCGTTGTGGTCCCAGTATGGAGTCAGTGCGCCGTTCCAATACGGAACGACGAAAAGGCCCTGACTACCGGGGGAGACGCTTTCCGCTTCTCGCTCTAGGCGCAGTTCGATGGTCCCAACGTCGTTGGTATCCGAACCTCGCTGCCCCACGAACGTGTCGACAAACCAATTAATCATGTACGTGCCGGCGCCGATGAATATCTCGAACGAGAAGGTGCCTCGAATGAGCCCGGTGAGCGCTCGATATGCCTGATCGGCCTTGTACGTCGCGCTGAAACACCCCGCTACAAGGCCGGTCCCCAGATTCAGATAGGCCCGACCCGGCTGTGAAATGTCGGCCCCGAGTGCGGCAGTTTGGCCGTCACCCGCCCCCGCGATCACGGTCAAGCCGACGGGGAGGCCAAGAGCAACTGCCGCCACTGCGGTGAGCTCGCCGATGACATCGCCCGCGGGCACGAGCTCACTGAGTTGGTCGCGGGTGAGTCCTGCTTGGGAAATCAGTTCGTCGTCGTAGTCTCCGGTGACCAGATTGACCAGTCCCAGCGGATCCGCACTTGCAATGGAGGTTCGCCATCGGTCAGTCATTTTGTTGACCAGGTAGCCATGCACATCCACAACATGTGCGGTCTTCTGCATGGACTCGGGCTCATGCTTCCGAAGCCACAGCAGCTTATAGAACGCTGGGGTGGGATTCGGTGGCTTCCCGGTGACCTGGTGAACCCGAAGCGTGCCTGCGGACTCGACCTCTGCCGTTGCCCGTGAATCAAGCCACAGCATGGCGGGCCGGATCGCATCGCCGGCGGCATCCAGACAGGCGAATGATTCTCGTTGGTGGGCGATGCACATGGCGACAACCGAGTCCCCGGAAATGGCCTTCATCGCTGACCTCACGGCCGCGCAGGTCGCGGTCCACCACTGCAGCGGATCCTGTTCGCCATATCCGGTAGCGGGAGTGCTCAAATCGAGTGGTGCCCGGCCGCTCGCTATGAGATTCCCGTTGACGTCCCAGATCATGCTCTTGACACTCGTCGTTGAGCAGTCGACGGAGACGAGCAGATTGCGAGTCATGCGCTGGCGGCTTGTGCGGCGCGTGCGGCATCCTCGATGACCAGGTCGATGTCGTCATCAGTCCACCAGCCCATGAAAAACAACAGATCGATGACGGTGAGGCGGTTCCGCATGAAATGGCAGTTGCTGACTGCCCACTTCCACACCTGCGGCGTTATCCAATCGCTCAACTGGTGGGGTAGTGCGGTCGCCCCTGCCGCGTTGAGCCCGCGGGCGAGCGTATCGGGCGTCGGTACCAACGCTCGAAAGCCCTCCGCATGGTCTGTCCAGTTCGCGAGAACGGAGGTTACCTGTCGACTGTTACTCCGCCACCCGGCGAGCTTTTCCTGATAATCCCGCCAACACTCCGCACCTGTGGCCCCGGAGGGATCACACCAGTCGAAGGCTGACCGAACCTTGACTTCAACGTCAGGGTCGCCGGGGAAGGCGGCCTCGGGTTGCTGGGTCTCCATTCGGTCGAGGAACATGTGCCACGCCGCAGCCGCAACCAGCGATGCGACTCCCACCTGGGCGCCATGCAGACCGGTGGGGAGACTATGCGATCCGGAGTACATATCGAGCATATGGCTCACTACGTGCTCGACACCCGAGAGGCAGGCGGTGGTGCCGGCAACCCCGGTTCCCATACCTCGGATAGCGAGAACTCGAGTGAGTTGTTGAATGGCAGCATCGTGTCCACCGGACAGCCCCAGCGCCCACTTGCTCGGGTCGCCGGCGAAAGCGAGAAGTAGATCTCGAGGCGTGGTGTGAAATGTCAGATCAAGGCCGCAGAGGGAAGCGAGTTGCCAATCGGCTGGGGCCGTGTAGAGCGACAACACTTCGCCAAACCCTGCCGTATTCATGGCGGGAGGGGCGTCCGCGATCGTGTCCGTGTCGGCAAGGACAACATCGGGCCAGCGTGAAGGGATAGTGCGCTTGACTCCGTTCTTGAGGACGACCGACACATTGTCCGTGAAACCGTCTACCGACGCGGATGTCTGGATCACGACCAGAGGAGTACCCGAATTGCGATGTGTCGCGACCTTACCAATGTCGGTAATTGTGCCGCTACCTATCGTTACCACGCAGTCAATGTTCTGAACGGCTTTGGTCGCAGAGTCAAGTGAGTTGTCATCGGCAAGGAGATGTGCGTCATTCCCCAGCACAAGTACGTCAACGTCGAAACGAGCTGCCAGTTGACGATGTATCTCCGCCTTGAGATCCTGACCTGCTCGTCGGATCATCGTGGAGTCAACAATGATCAACACTTTTGCGCCGTCACGCGGGTGGCCGGCAATGACCAGTTCCGCCTCGACCGCCTCGACCGCCGAGTCCGCAGCGAGTGGCGAAATCTCCAATCGACGGATGCCCAGGTGAACCAGGGTCTGCGCTCCTGGGGAGTTTGCGATAACCGCGCGAAGTCCACTCAGATCGGTGGGGTCGGTGATGCTTGCAAATGAATTCATGCGAAGTCCGGTGCTGCGTACTCAGGCCGCAGGGCTGCGCTGTCTCCATCCGTCGAAACAGACGTTGCTTGCGACCGATGGAAACTCGTGAACACGGGGTCTCTCCCTCAAGAAGGGTGGGGTTATGTCGGTCCAGACGTCAGACTCGCCGCCCTGGGGGACATATATATTCGCATATGGAATCAAAATGCGGATGACGAGCAGTGTATGTCCCGCATCACAAGTGCGTCAAGTAAACGCGAGCGCGTCGGCTATTAGGGGATGGTATGAGGCACGCGAGTACTGGCCGTGAAGTGCGTAAAGGACATATCCACCACCCCGTCGGGCGAGAATTCTTGGCGAATAGCGCCGCTGAGGTCTGCAAACGTCGCAGCGGGGGCTTCGTTCGAAATGGATCCGAATGTATCGGGATCCCACTCGAACTTCATCGTGCGGTAGACAGCAGACAGTGCCTCGACAACAAGAGGAGACGGGGAGACGGGGATCATGGCGCTGACAAGACGTGCGCCAGAAATTACCCGCTGCGAGATACCTGCGATTTTGACAGTGCGACGAGCATTCACGCTGAAAGCTCCCGGGCAGTACTCGCCGGGAATCTCACCGACCTGTGCGTCTACCCCACAGGCGCTGAGAGCCCTCGAAATCGCGCCGGCCGCTTCGGCGAATGCCTCCTGTTGGCCGAGATGTCGGCTGGCCACGGCGTCGATTACGTCCATGACGAGGCATGATTGGTCGTATGAGACCGCTCGCCCACCGGTGGGTCGAACAACTGGCGCGAACCCAAACCCCGCCGCCAGGGTCACGGCAGACTCAAACCCGGGAAGGTGAGTCTCACGTCGACTAAATGCAAGAGTGGGCTCAGGTCGATAGATGCGAATCAGGCGACCGAAGCCCTTCGTGATCGCCGCGGTTCGCAGCACATCGCTCGACAATTCCAGATCACCCTGAGGACCGAAACCGCCGCTGTCGGTGAGATAAAGGGCCCGCTGTGACTTAGTCGTCATGTTGGCGCGCCGATGTGCAGTATGTATTCACCACCGGCATGATACTCCCGTTTGAGAATAATTATGCAATTATAGAAGTTTGAACCATGATGTCTTTTATGGGCCACAATAATGGTAGGAAACGAAAGGATACAGAAGTGGCAGAGTGGGACTCCGATACCGAAAATCAACGTGTGATGTCGAAGGTGGCTCGTCTCTATCACTCCAGGGGCGTTCGGCAAACGGACATTGCGAATCGGCTGGGGATTTCACAGGCCCGGGTGTCGCGCCTGCTGCAGGCGGCATCGGATTCCGGCATTGTCCGGACGGTCGTAGTCAGCCCGATTGGGCTGTTCGCGGAACTGGAGGAGTCGCTCGAAGAGAAATTCGGCCTCGTCCAGGTGCATGTGGTCGAGGCCCTCGATGATCACGATGAGGGTGAACTCACCAGGGATCTGGGAATTGCGGCTGCGGCGATCCTGCAACCCATACAGCTCGAATCACAGACGATCGGCTTTACCTCCTGGAGTAGGTCATGGCGTCATATGACCGCGGCCCTGCAGCCCGTCCGCACATCGGGTGATCTTTTCGTGGTGGAGATGCTTGGTAACGTCGGGCCACCCAGGCTCGAGCATGAAGCTACCAGGGCAACCCAGCGCCTTGCCGACCTGGTGGGGGCGACGCCGCTGTTTTTGCGGGCGCCGGGAGTCGTGGCATCCACCGCTGTGCGGGATGCGATCATCGACCATGATGTCCACACCCAGGAGGCCATCGCTGCATTTGATCGCATCGATATCGCCCTGGTGGGAATCGGGGACTGTGAAATTGTGCATCCACTCGTTTCTGGCGAGAATTTCTTCCGGGAGGAGCAGTTTGCGCTCGCGAAGTCTTTGGGGGCCGTCGGGGAAGTGAATCTGAGATTCATCGATGCTGACGGAAAGCCTGTGGTCAGCGACCTCGACGAACTGGTAATCGGCATCACTCTCACCCAACTCCGGGTTGCCAAGAGGCGCATCGGGGTGGCAGGTGGGCTCAGTAAGTTTGTCGCGATCCGTGCCGCGCTCAGGGCAGAGTGGATAAACATCCTGATCACCGATGTTCTTACGGCGCAGCGGCTGCTCGCAGACGACGAAAAGCACGAGTAGGTCAGGTTACGCCGGAACAATCGGTTTGGTGAGGGCCGCCGTGAGTGCGGCGAGAAACGTGGCTCCGGCGGCTCCGTCGGCAGCTCGGTGGTCACAAGTGAGCGTCAGCTCCGCGATGGGGAGCCACACTGCTGTATCGCCACGCCACACGTACCGTCGGCGGGTGCTGCCGATCGCAAGAATGGCGGCTTGAGGGACGTTGAGAATCGCATCGAATCGGTCGATGGCCATCATCCCGAGATTGGAGATCGTGAACGTGCCGCCGGTGACATCGTCCATGACGAGGGCGCGCGCTCGCGCTCTCTGGACGACATCTCGCCGACGGGTGGCAATCTCAGACAGACTCAGCACGTCCGCCCCATGGATCACCGGTACCGTCAGGCCGTTGTCGGTCGCCACTGCGATTCCGACATTCGCGTGCGGGAAGAGGGTCAGCTCGTCATCGCCGACGTGAGCGTTGAGAGAAGGTACCGCAAGCAGCGCCTGAGCCGATGCGGCAACGAAGACGTCGGTGACCGTTGCGCCGGGAACACGCTGCTTGACCAGCGAGGCTTCGGTCATGTCGACCTCTACCGTGAGGTGAAAAACAGGTGCTTGCCACGCCGTCATCATTCGCCGGGCGGCCGTGCGGCGAAGTCCCTTGAGAGGGGTGAGGACTCCTTCCTGGGTGATAAACCCAGCATCGCTCACGACATCACCATGTCATTGACGGGCGTCGCCATTCCGGCGCAACCGAATTCGTTCATTTTCTGGATTGTCGCCTGGGTCATGAGACGCAGTCCTTCGGCCATCGCCTCCTCCAGCTGCCGATCGCCTAGAGCCCAGGTCTGTTCGATCCCTCGACGGAAAGCATGCCGCAGATCTGTATCGGCATTCAGTTTGTGAACTCCGGCTCCGATCGCGGCCCGCAGGTCGTCCAGCGGTACCCCCGATGCCCCGTGCAGGACGAGCGGGATGCCGACGGCGTCGCGAATGCGCTCAATCCGTTCGATGTCAAGTGGCAGGGGTTGCGTCGGTGGGATGCCGTGAAACACGCCAACCGAGATGGCCAGAAGATCGACGCCCGTCTTTGCTACGAATTCCTCAGCCTCTTCGACGCTGGTGTAGTAATCGGCCCAGTTCACGTCTGTGCCGGCATCCGGGATCTTTCCCAGTTCCGCCTCGACAGGAACGCCAAACGAGTGTGCGACAGCCGTGATGTGGCGGGTTGCCTCGACATTATCGTCAAAGCTCAGATGTGAGCCGTCGAACATGATGGAATCGAACCCCAGCTTGAGCGCGAGAAAGACCTCGTCATAGGTTCCGTGGTCCAGGTGAATGACTGCCTCGCTGTCGGAGTTTTCCAGTTCACGACGTGTCATCCGAAAGGCCTCCTCCAGCCCCATGTGGGGCACTATTGCACGCCCCACCTGGAGGAAAACCGGAGAGTTGGAGTTTTTGGCTGCGTGAATCAGAGCCTGGGTGGTTTCGGGATTGTGCATGTTGAAGGCACCGACGGCGTAGCCATTGTGCCGGGCTCGTTCGACGAGAGCCATCGGATTTACTTTTCGCACGCTATCTTCTCCTCAGTACGTGATACCGCTCGTTGCCGAGCAGTCAGTGTGATTCATTTAATTGCATGACTCCCGGCCATTTTTCGAGCCGGGAGCGTTCGAGCGCAAGCGACCGCTTGCTTCCATCCGTCGTAAAGCGCTTCGCGATGATCGGACGAAATGTGCGGCTCGAATAGCCGCTCGAGTCGCCACGAACTTGCCAAATCCGAAGTCCCGTTCCACAGCCCGACTCCGGTGCCCGCGAGCCGTGCCGCGCCCACAGCCGTGCGCTCCAACCCGTGGGGACGCTCCACAGGAATCCCGAGTATGTCGGCCTGAAATTGACACAGAAAGTCATTGGCGATGGCGCCACCGTCAACCTTGAGACTGAGGGCACCGATGCCGCCCGAGGCGAGCGCATCGACATTGTCGCGAGTCTGGTACGCCATCGCCTCGAGGCCGGCGCGGACAACGTGCGCCGCGCCCGTATCGAGCGTGAGCCCAAAAATTGCGCCCCGAACATTCCGATCCCAGTAGGGGTCACACAGGCCAGCAAATGCTGGGACAAAATATACGCCGCCGTTATCGGGAACGGACTGGGCCAATGACTCGCTGGACTCAATTGAGTCGATCAACCGCATATTATCGCGCAGCCACTGAAGGGTCTGGCCGCTGTGGAACACAACACCCTCGACTTCGTAAACCGTCTCAGCGTCGACTTTCCACGCAACGCTGCTGGTCATTCCATCAATAATCACGGGATGTGCCCCCACATTCACCGTGAGAACGCCGGCGGTGCCATAGGTGTTCTTTGCGGCGCCAGCCCCGATGCACCCCTGACCGTATAAGCCAGCCTGTTGATCTCCCAGCATCGCCATCACGGGAACCGCGGCTTCGCTCCCTCTCTCCAGAAGTGCGGAGTCGACATGCCCGAAGCAGGAATTGGAGGCGACAACCTCGGGCAGCAGTCCTAGCGGTATCCCATACATGGCGCACAACTCCTGATCCCATGAGTTGGTGTGGATGTTGAACATCGCCGTTCGTGATGCCGCACTCGGATCGGTACGGTGCGACTCTCCGCCTGTCAGCTTCCAGAGGAGCCAGGTATCAACCGTGCCCGCCGCGAGGGTGCCGTTGGTCGCGGCGTCCCGCACTCCCGGCACATTTTCCAGGATCCAGGCGAGCTTTGCCGCCGAGAAGTACGAGTCGTTGCGAAGTCCCGTTCGAAGTCGAATCTCGTCATCCATGCCCTTGGCTGACCAACGGGCGACGATATCGTCCGTTTGCTTCGACATCCACATCACGGCGTTATATACGGGATGACCGCTCGAGCGGTCCCAGATCATGCACGTCTCTCGATGCGACGTAACCCCGACTGCCGCGATATCGAGCGCTGTCACTGTGCCTTTCTGCATGACAGCGTCAATTGCGCTCTTCGCCGCCTGCCACAGGGTCTCCGGATCCAACTCAACCCAGCCCGGATGCGGATAGAGAGCGCGAATCGGGATTGCGGCTTCACTGACGAGTTCACCCTGCTCATCGACCAACACGGCTCGAGCGCTGCTCGAGCCCTCATCAAGTGCCAGAACATACTTTCTCGGCATCAGGTCACCCGTTCAGGCCGGTCGACCGCGGGAACGGCCACAGGCCGACTCCTGCCGGGAACCGCTAGGTGGCCAAGCCACTCACGGTAGTCAGCAATTTCGGCATCACGCTTTTCGTCATTCCATCCCAGCAGCGGAGCCAGTATCGCCGCTGCGCGCGCCACGGCGGCGACTCCGTGATCCGGCTCAAATGCGAGGAGGATTCGACGCGCCAGGACGTCCGTCAGGGTGTGAGCAAGTTCACTGCGTACGGCAAAGATAAGCTCTGCCGCAACCGCGTCAGAAAGGGGGTCAAACCGCTCACCCAGCTGCGGATCCACCCTCATGAGTTCGAGGACTTCTTCGGCCCTTACCCCATACAGATCGAGAAGTCGCTCCGCTGTTGCGGCATCGACCAGGCTGGTTTTCAGGAAGGCACGTCGAAAGGTGATGTAGTCGGAGACGCGTGCGCCAGGAAAGGGCAAATCCCGGGTCGGCGACGGAAGTCGACGTCTCCCGAGATCCCGAAACACAATATTGACAGCATCTTCCGCAAGCTGTCGGTAGGTCGTTAGTTTTCCACTTACGACGGAGTAAAGATTTTTGACGCCCTCCCTTTTGTGATCGTGAATAATGTGACTCCGAGGAATTTTCCACTCGGCAACGCCCGGGGCGAACGGCAGTGGGCGTACACCGCTGTAAGTAAACAGCACATCGCCGATGGTCAACTTCGCGTCAGGAATGAGCACGTTCACCTCGGCCAGGAGGTAATCCGCTTCGGCCCTGGTCGCGCGTGCGCTGTCGGGCCCGTCGTCGAACTTCGTATCGGTACACCCGATGAGATAGCGACCCATCCAGGGGATAACGAGAACGAGACGACCGTCGGACTGTGACTCGTAGTAAACAACGTCATTCGGCGCGCCGGGGAACGGGTCGACGACGATGTGGGATCCCTTGGAGCCGCCAATGAGTCGATCTTTCCCGCTGTTGTCTTGGGCGTCGCTCGGGTTGCCCAACACCCAATCCACCCACGGACCTGATGCATTCATTACGGTGGTGCCGAGGATGTTTGTTTTCGCCCCGGTGCTGGCATCCTCGTAGCTCACACCGTAAACCTGGCCATCCTCGACCAGCAGGTTGGTGACCTCGGCATGGGTGATGATCACTGCGCCGTCCGCTCTTGCCGCGACGGCGAGTTCCACGCACAACCTTTCGGCATATTCGACTTGTCCATCGATGAAGAGCGCAGCACCCTTCAGCCCACGTTCCTCCATGCCGCTAAAGCGTTTGAGCACCGCGTCACGGGACAGTATCCTGTGGCGCGGCGACTTCTTGTCCCAGGACAGCACGTCGTAGGCGATCATCCCGAGACGAATCAGCCACGCTGGCCTTCTGTTTCTGGAATAGAACGGCATTAACAGCGGTACCGGTTTGACCAGATGGGGAGCGATCCGAAAGAGACGCTCGCGTTCCCTCAGCGATTCCCGCACCAGGCCCACCTCGCCGTGCTCAAGATACCGAAGCCCGCCGTGGATGAGGCGACCTGACCAGGCCGATACACCACTGCAGAAGTCGTCCCGCTCGATGACCGCGACCCGCAAACCTCTGCTGGCGGCATCGCGTGCGATTCCCAGCCCGTTTATCCCCGCGCCGATGACAACGAGATCGAACGGGACGATGGACACCTCGACGGTGTCGACTTTCTGCGACGGCATGGCTTCCTCTCAATGATTTCTTTAGGCGGGGGTTATTTGCGACGGTGACCATCGCGAAGGATGAGACTCAGTCTGTTTCGATGACGGCAATCAAGGTTCGAACTTCGACGTTCTCGCCCTCTTGCGAAAGAATCTCAGTGAGCGTGCCGGTGGCCGGCGACTCCAATGTTTCTTCCACCTTTTCGGACTCCACTTCGGCCAGAGGCTCGTCCTCGGTAACCCGGTCGCCGACGGCTTTCAGCCATTGGACTATGGTTCCCTCACTCATGCCCATACCCCACTGGGGAAGCAAAACTTCTATTCGTGCCATCTCGATCTTCCTTCTTTCATTGCTAACGAATTAGTGCTGTGATGCGGACGGAATCGTCTGGGCCAACCCCGCTACCCGACGGATTGCGGCAGCGATCGTCGCGCGCGTCGGATACATCTGCTTCTCGAGCCCGGGACTAAAGGGAATCTGCATATCGGGAGCGGTGACTCGCACGATGGGAGCGAGCAGAGAATCAAAAGCATCCTCAGCGACCAGCGCGCTGATCTCGGCAGCTGCCCCACAGGTCCTGTGTGCGGGTTCGGCGACGACCAGTCGGCCTGTCTTCACGACGGAGCGAAGAATCGCGTCCCTGTCGAGTGGAACCAGCGTGCGCGGGTCGATGATCTCAACCGACACGCCCTCCGCGGCAAGATCTTCCGCTGCCAGGACAGCCTCCGGTACCGATCCCGAAATGGCCACCAGAGTGACGTCGGTACCTTCCCGTACTGTCCGGGCTACGCCGAGCGGGATCCAGAATTCCTCCTCACTGACCTCTTCCTTTGTCCCCCACAGCAGGCACGCTTCGAAGGTCAGAACCGGGTCATCAGAGTCGACAGCGGAGCGCAACAGCCCTTTGGCATCCGTCGGCGTGGACGGTGCAATGATTTTCAGCCCCGGCACGTTCATGAACATCGGATACGGTCGATCGGAATGGTGGGCGCCGGTGTTGAGACCGTAGAACATTGCCGACCTGAACACCACCGGCATGGAAGCCTGACCGCCGAACATGTACCGGTTCTTTGCTACCTGGTTCACGAACTGGTCCATCGCCATATAGAGGAAGCTGGAATAGGACAAATCGACTATGGGACGCAGGCCCGTCATCGCTGCTCCCGCCGCCGCTCCCACTATCCCCTCCTCAGAGATCGGAGTATTCCTGATCCGGTTCTTGCCGTAGCGCTGCAGGAAATCCCCCTCACTCGAGCGCGATTTGCCACCGCCCGTGGTTCCATAGACGTTCGCCTCGACGTCTTCGCCAATGATGATCACGCGGTCGTCGGCGTCCATTGCCTCGCGCTGGGCCGCACCGATCGCACCCAAATAGCTCATGACCGTCATGCTGTGAGTTCCTTATCTGTATAGAGATCGTCGAACGCAACCGAGAGGTCCGGATACGGGCTGTTGTCCGAGAAAGCCACGGCTGCGTCGACCTCCTCAAGAGCATCCGATTCAAGAAGGTCAAGCTCGTCGGAACCGACACCCTGCAGGGCCAGGTGCTCGCGAAAGAGCACAATCGGGTCACGGGAAAGCCAATCGGCGCGCTCTTCAGCGTTGCGATAGTCGGTAGCGAGGCGAAGGCCTTCGGAATGCTCGTTGTAGCGATAGGTGACGACCTCGACGAGCGAGGGCCCCTCTCCCGCTCGTGCTCGATCAACGGCGGCCTTGACCGCGTCGTACACCGCGAGAACTGCCTGGCCATTCTCAACCCTGACTCCCGGCATCCCGAATCCCGCGGCGCGGTCGGCGATGATGCCGGACGTCACGGTATGTGCGGGAGTGCTGAGGGCATATTGGTTGTTCTCGCAGAGGAAAATCATCGGGAGTTTCCAGGCCCCAGCGAGATTCATCGACTCGTACAAAACCCCCTGGTTCGCCGCACCGTCACCGAAAAATGCCAGCGCAACGCGCCCATTGTCGAGAACTTTGGACGAGAGTGCGGCGCCGGTAGCAATAGGGATGGACGAGCCAACAATTCCCGACTCTCCCAGGCTGCCGACGGAGAAATCTGCGAGGTGAAGAGAGCCTCCCTTGCCCTTACAGACTCCGGTCGCTTTTCCGACCAGTTCGGCCATCAGAGGGCCGAGCGGCGACCCCTTGCCAATCGGGTGGCCGTGACTACGGTGATTTCCCGACATGTAGTCACCATCTCCGAGGGCAAAGGTCGATCCGACAACCTGGGCCTCCTGTCCGATGCTGGTATGAACAGTGCCAGGAATGTGGCCACGTTTCACCATCTTCGAGGCGCGTTCATCGAACCTGCGGATCCTCAACATGCGCCGCTGTATCTCGATCAAGTCCTGTAACTGTAGATCTGCCATGGTCTTATTTCCCTTCACCCCGGTTGACGACAACATCGGTCTCAGCTGACTCTTTGACCCGCATTTCACGCCTGCTTCTGGCTGGCTCGCCTCAGAGTTGTCAATGCGATAGACGCGATGACTGCGACGCGCAAGCTATGCGTTCGACTATCCATGAGGTTTCTCCTTCGAAACAATCCTGATGGTGCTAGTGCATCCCGGTCAGATTGGGCTTCCAGCTTTTGGTATATTTATGCATTATCTGAATCTTGATTCCACCCTAGGCCGAACGGTACTCTCGTTATTCGGCGTCTGTCAACTGCATGAGCCAACCGGCGAGAAGCTCAGTAGAACCAGACGGATCGGCTCACGGCGGATACGCTGCCTCAGCGCCACAGGACACTCGGAGGGCGCTTCCTTCCTGGCGCTCCATTGCGAGACCCGGCATGTGTGCGGTTGCGTCTATGCGCACACACGATGTCCCGGGTCTCGATGGCGGTTTCCCCTACGGGCCCAACTCCCCGTCGATATGACCAGAGTGAGCCCGTGGTTAGCTGGGTTGCATGCGATTCGGACTCTTCATTCCCCAGGGCTGGCGTCACGATCTTGTCGGGATCGAACCAGCCGACCAGTGGCGCATCATGAGCGAGCTGGCCACCCATGCCGATGCCGATGAGTGGGAGTCGATCTGGGTGTACGACCACTTCCACACGGTGCCGGTGCCGAGCGAAGAGGCGACTCACGAGGCGTGGACGCTCATGGCTGCGTTCGCCGCATCCACTTCCCGGGTGCGACTGGGGCAGATGTGCACGTGTATGAGCTACCGCAATCCTGCCTACCTTGCGAAGGTGGCATCCACTGTCGACATCGTCTCTGGCGGACGCACCGAGATGGGCATCGGTGCGGGCTGGTATGAGCACGAGTGGAAGGCGTACGGTTACGGTTTCCCGACCGCAGGCAACCGGCTCGCCCGACTGCGCGAGGGACTCGAGATCATGCGCCAAGCCTGGACGACCGGCACGGCGACGCTCCAGGGTGAGCACTACCAGGTGGATGGCGCGATCGTGCGGCCGCTCCCATTGCAACAGGGTGGCATTCCGATGTGGGTGGCCGGCGGCGGTGAAAAGGTGACTCTACGGATCGCCGCCGAGTATGCGCAGTATACGAACTTCGGGGGAGACCCCGAGACGTTCGATGTCAAGAGTGCACTGCTGCGCCAGCACTGTGCGGATGCCGGAACCGACTTCGATGCCATCGTACGCTCGTCGAACTACAACATCGTCGTCGCCAGCACCGAAGCGGAAGTTTCTGACCGCATCGACGCGATCGAGGCGAGAGTTGTTCCGTACCTCGGCGCCGACGAGGCCGCGGACTTCGTTGCGGAATACCGCAGTGGCAGCGCGCTCGGAGTCGGCACGCCCGAGCAACTGGTCGAGCGCTTCGCCGACATGGCGGCGCGCGGGCTGGGCTACCAGATCAACTACTTCCCCGGAGCGGCATACGACCGCAGCGGCATCGAGCTGTTCGAGCGCGAGGTCATGCCCGCGTTGGCATAGCTCAGCTCTTCGGTTTGAGTGCCTCCAGAAGGGCGTCTTTGCTCAGACGCGAATGGCCGGTCAGACCGAGCTCGCGGGCATGGGTACGGAGCGAAACGAGCGTCCAGCTCGCCGACGGAGTGCCAGACGTCGCGGGTCTTGTGGCCCTGGCTGTGGGCGTCTTCGGCGAGGCCGCCCTGGCTGCTCGCGGTGCCCGTGCCGGGGGCGTGACAGCGGATGTCGGGGCGGCCTTTGTGTCTCCCTTGGGCGTATGCTCCTTCGACCGGTCCTTCGCACGCGCGGCTTCTTTCTTTGCCTTCTGCTTGGCCTGCTCCTTGGCCTTGATAGCTTTCGCTTTGGCTTTCTTAGCCGCGACGGCGGCCTTTTCCGCCTTCTTCTCCGCCCTCTCGGCCAGTTTCACCCGGGCTTTCTTCGACAACTTCGGCTCGGTGCCGGCGGACTTTTTGTCAGACTTCTTGGAAGGTGACACTGTGAACACTCCTTCGGGTAGCACGGCAAACATTACGCCTCACAGTGAATGCCAGTGAATCTCACACACGCCTCACCTAATTCTGCGGTCGCCGATGGACGCAGGATGTTCTCGAAGTAAACATCAGGCATGGGCGAAGGTCAAGAGTTGCGTGGCGGACGCTGGTAGCCGTTATCGTGAAGATTTACGCCCTCGGAAGTCGAGCCTGTGAGTAATGCGCATACCCCTGATTCGATGCCGCCACGCGCGACCAAACTTGCCGGCGCACTCAGCGGTCTCATGCTCGCTTCGGCGCTCACTCCTGCTCCGCGCACCCTGCTCGACATCCTTGGGCAGACGACCGCGCGGCATCCTGAGGCCTCCGCGCTCGACGACGGTGGGGGAGCACTGAGCTATCGCGAGCTGATGGCCCGGGTCATCCAGGTCGCTTCTCGCCTCACCGCGGCGGGTGTGCATCGTGGCGATCGGGTGGGCATCCGGATGCCGTCTGGATCCCGCGAGCTCTATGTCTCGATCGTGGCGGTGCTCGCCGCCGGAGCCGCCTACGTTCCCGTCGATGCCGATGACCCGCAGGAGAGAGCCGACCTGGTGTTCGGTGAGGCCGAGGTCTGCGGCGTCATCGAGGGCACCGGCGTCTTTACGCCGACCGTCAGGCCACACTCGGAGGCGCCATTATTCGAGGGCAACCCTCCGCACGCGAGCGCATACTCAGTGCAGGTCGTCGAGCCGCCCACCGTTGACGACGACGCGTGGATCATTTTCACCTCGGGTTCGACCGGAACACCGAAGGGAGTCGCCGTGACCCACCGCTCTGCCGCGGCGTTCGTGGATGCCGAATCCCGGCTGTTCCTCGCCGAGGAGCCGCTCGGCCCCGGTGACCGCGTGCTGGCCGGGCTGTCGGTCGCCTTCGACGCGTCTTGTGAAGAGATGTGGCTGGCGTGGGCCAGCGGTGCCTGTCTCGTTCCCGCCCCGCGGTCGCTCGTGCGCAGCGGGCTCGATCTCGGCCCGTGGCTGACGTCTCGTGGCATCACCGTTGTGTCGACCGTTCCCACTCTCGCCGCACTATGGCCCGCAGAGTCGCTCGAGAATGTGCGCCTGCTGATCTTCGGCGGCGAAGCCTGCCCGCCCGAACTGGGCGAGCGGCTGGCGATCGAGGGCCGGGAGGTGTGGAACACCTACGGCCCGACCGAGGCGACCGTGGTGTCGTGTGCCGCTGCGCTCGACGGCAGCACACCCGTTCGCATCGGCCTGCCGCTCGACGGCTGGGATCTCGCCGTGGTCGATGAGTTCGGGATGCCCGTGGCTGAGGGTGAGGTGGGGGAGTTAGTCATCGGTGGCGTGGGTCTCGCCCGCTACCTCGACCCCGTGAAGGATGCCGAGAAGTTCGCCCCCCACGAGCAGCTCGGGTGGGAGCGGGCATACCGCAGCGGAGATCTCGTGCGCTTCGAGCGCGCCGGGCTCGTGTTCCAGGGGCGGGCCGACGACCAGGTGAAAGTGGGTGGGCGGCGCATCGAACTGGGTGAGATCGAGGCCGCTCTCCAGAAGCTGCCCGGGGTTTCCGGTGCCGCGGCGGCGGTGCGCAACACCGCTGCCGGTAATCAGGTGCTGGTCGGATATCTTGCGGTTGGGGCATCCACTGGCTTTGATCGCACCGCGGCTTTGGAGAGGCTGAGGGCGGCCCTGCCTGCCGCCCTGGTGCCCCTGCTCGCGATCGTTGACGACCTACCGACGCGCACCTCGGGCAAGATCGACCGGGCGGCGCTTCCCTGGCCTCTGCCCGGTGTCGCGGCCGATAATGACGCCCTCGACGAGGGCCAGGGTGCGCTCGCCGAGCACTGGCAGGCGGTACTGGGGGTAGTGGTCACCGATCTGTCGTCGAACTTCTTCGACCTGGGCGGGGGTTCGTTGGCGGCGGCCCAGCTTGTCGCACGGATCAGGCATCGTGCCCCGGAATTCACCGTCGCGGAGATCTATGCGCTGCCGACGCTGGGAGCGATGGCCGACGCCGTGTCGGCCCAGGTTCCCACTGCAGCGCGGGATGACTTCCACCGAGTGAGTCCGACCCCTCGGCGCATGCAGGTGCTGCAGACCGTGCTGGGGGTGCCCCTGTATGCGCTCAGCGGCATACGCTGGCTCGTCTATCTGCTCACGGCGAGCGAAATCCTCGGGTGGGTGGGCGGCTACGACGTCCTGCCGCGAGTGCCGGCCTGGGCGCTGATTCCGGCGCTGCTGGTGTTCGTCACGCCGCTGGGTCGCATGGCCATCGCGGTCGTCTGCGCCAGGCTTCTGCTCGCCGGGGTGCGCGCCGGCGATTATCCGCGCGGTGGCAGCGTTCACCTGCGACTGTGGCTCGCCGAGCAGGCCGCGCACCTGGTCGGTGCGGTCAGCCTCGCCGGAGCCCCGTGGATCACCTACTACGCTCGTGCCCTCGGCGCGAAAATCGACCGCGACGTTGACCTGCACACCCTGCCTCCCGTTACCGGGATGCTCGAGGTCGGCTACGGGGCATCCATTGAACCGGAAGTCGACCTCACCGGCTACTGGATCGACGGCGACACCCTTCGGATCGGCGCGATCCGCATCGGCGCACACAGCTCGGTCGGCGCCCGAAGCACGCTTCTCGCGGGTACGCGCATCGGCAAGCACTCCGAGATTGCCCCGGGCTCGGCAGTGTTTGGTCGAGTTCCCGCGCGACAGCGCTGGGCCGGCTCGCCAGCGCAGAGGGTGGGTGGTCACGACGCGTGGTGGCCCGAGCATCGCCCGCCACGTGGCCGCCGTTGGGTGTTCGCGTTCGGTCTGTCGTCGACTTTGCTGTCGCTGCTGCCCATCGTGGCGATCGCCACGGGCGGCGCGGTGGTTGCCATTTCCATGCGCACGGCTCCGACGCTGGTGGATGCGGCCTGGCGCGCGGCGGCGGCACTGGCCCCCGCGACGCTCGTTAGCGGGCTGGTGCTCGCGGCGCTTGTCGTCATTCTGACTCGGCTGCTCGGCATCGGCGTGCGCCCGGGCATCTTCGGAGTGCGCAGCCGCACGGGCTGGCAGGTCTGGAGCATCGAACGACTGCTCGACCTCTCACGCACCCTGCTGTTCCCGCTCTATGCGAGCCTCGTCACACCAGTCTGGCTCAGGATGCTCGGGGCAAAAGTGGGCCGCAACGTGGAGGCCTCCACGGTGCTGCTGTTGCCGAGTATGACCACCATCCGTGATGGCGCCTTTCTGGCCGACGACACCATGATTGCCCCCTACGAGCTCGGAGGGGGCTGGGTGCGCGTGGGTGAGGCGGATATCGGCAAGCGCGCGTTCATCGGCAACTCCGGTATGGCCGCCGGCGGGCATAAGGTGCCCAAAGACGGGCTGGTTGCCGTGCTCTCGGCGGCGCCGCGCAAATCCAAGGCCGGCTCGTCGTGGCTGGGGTCGCCCGCCGTGCGCCTGCGTCGAACCGTCGCCGCGGCCGACGACAGCCGAACCTTCAGCCCCGGGCTGGAGTTGCGCCTCGCGCGGGGGCTGTGGGAGTTGCTGCGCGTAGTGCCTGTCATCGTGTCGTATGCCATCGGCCTCGGCGTGCTCTTCACCCTTGCCGCGCTCACGCTCACCTTCGGAGCCATCACCGCGGCGCTGCTCAGCGGGATCGTGATGCTCGCCGCGGGGGCGGTCGCTGCGGCCGCAAGTACGGCGGCCAAGTGGGTCATCGTGGGGCGGATACGGGTGGGGGAGCATCCACTCTGGTCATCGTTCGTCTGGCGCACCGAGCTGGCAGACACCTTTGTGGAGATGGTCGCGGCGCCGTGGTTCGCGCAGGCCGCGACCGGCACACCGGCGCTGGTGTGGTGGCTGCGCAGCCTTGGCGCACAGATCGGGAGGGGGGTGTGGTGCGAGACATACTGGCTGCCCGAAGCCGATTTGGCAACCCTCGGCGATGGATCGACGGTCAATAGGGGCTGCGTTGTGCAAACGCATCTCTTTCATGATCGAATCATGAGCATGGACACCGTGACGCTGCAGGCCGGCGCAACTCTCGGCCCGCACAGCGTCATCCTCCCCGCCGCCACCATCAGTGCGCACGGCACCGTCGGCCCCGCCTCGCTGGTGATGCGCGGCGAGCTCGTGCCCGTTGGCAGTCGCTGGAGCGGCAACCCGATCGGCCCGTGGCGTGAGGTGCGCTTCGCGGACTATCACGCGTTGCGCTCGTGAAAGCCTCCCCGAGCGTCGGGGCGGCCACCGCAGGCGACAGCTACCTCCCCGGCAATGGGAATGGTGGATACGGGGTCGATCGCTACGACCTCGACCTGCGCTACCGGGTCGCGACCAACCGGCTCGACGGCACGGCGATCATCCGCGCCACCAGCACGCAGGTACTCGAGAAGTTCAGTCTCGACCTGTCACGGCTGCGTGTCGACAAGGTGCGCGTCGAGGGCCAGCGTGGCGCGACCTTCCGGCAGACCGCGAACAAGCTGACAATCACACCTGCCGTTGCCCTCGCCGCCGGTACAGCTTTCACCGTAACGATCGACTACTCGGGGTCTCCCGTTCCGCGCCCGAGTGTGTGGGGGCCGGTCGGCTGGGAGGAGCTTGAGGACGGCGTGCTGGTCGCGTCCCAGCCCTCGGGGGCGCCAAGCTGGTTTCCCTGCAACGACGATGTTGCCGATAAAGCTAGCTACGGCATCCGGGTATCCGCCGAACAGGGGTACACGGTGGTCGGCACGGGCGTGCAGACGCATTACCGCGTGAGCTCGGGCCGCGGGCAGTGGGTGTTCGAGCAGGCCGAGCCGACGGCCAGCTACCTCGTCACGCTGCAGATCGGGCG
>NZ_JANLVV010000040.1:0-12777 GCF_031364185.1 Salinibacterium sp.
CAGCAGCACCGCGAAGGGAAGAGTGAGCACCGCCTCGGGGAGGGCCACACCGAGGTGCGTATTGAACAGCCCGAGCGAGCCACTCAGGAAGTACACCGGCACGAGGATCGCCGTCGCCGGCACTGCGAGAAAGAGCAGCACGCCATAGTAAAGCGCCTCGCGCCCATGGAAGTCGATGAACGAGAATGCGTAAGCGGCCATCGCCCCGATGGTGCAGACGAGTATTGCGTGCATCACTGCGATGATCGCGCTGTTGAGAAACGTCTGCGGAATCGAGACGCCGTTCAGGTCGCGCGTCACCACCTCGCCGAAGTTTGCGACGCCCCCCACGGCGACCGACATCTGCACCGCATTGATGAGCGGCGCAGCGAAGGCGATCCCGAAAATGCCGAGAAAGATGTAGATGGCGACGCGATCCCACCGGCGGATCTGCAGCGGCAGACGCTCGTCGTTTACCCTGGTTGCCATAGCTACTGTGCCTTTCGTCGCACGATGATCTGCAGCACCGAGATCGCCAGCGCTATCACGAGAACGATGATCGAGGCAGCCGCCGCGTAGCCCACGCGGTCAAGGCCGAGCGTCGCCTTGTAGATGTAGGTGCCCACAATGTCGGTGCGGCCACCGGGCTGGCCTGCGGTCGAGAAGAAAATGATGTCGAAGGCCCGGAAGCTGCCCAGAATCACCGAGAGAACGACCGTGATGTGGGTCGACTTCAGAAGCGGGAAGAGCATGATCCGATAGATCTGCCAGACGGATGCACCGTCCAGCGTCGCCGATTCGAGCAGTGAGGCGTTCACCTGCGCGACATCCGTGGTGTAGTACATGATCGGAAGGCCGATCGCGTAGGTCAGGATGATTGCCACGGCGACGTAGGCCGCGGCCGGGTCGCCCAGCCAATCCTGGGCGAGGAAGCCGAGATCCACCGAACGGAGAAACTCATTGATGGCGCCGTCGCGGGATTCGAGCATGCGGCCGAACACGGTCGCGAACAACGACATCGGGATCAGCGATGGCAGCAGGAACACCGTGTAAAACAGACGGCGAATGCGCACGCCCGAGGCCAGCATCATCGCCAGGATGAAGCCGAGCGTGAGGGACACGGCAACACTGAACAGGCCAAACGCGATGGTGTTGACGAGGGCACGCTGGAACGAAGGGTCTTGCGCGACCAGAAAAAAATTCTCAGCGCCCACGTCGATGGCGCGCCTGAACGTCAGGCCGACTCTCTGGGTGCTGACGACGCCCAGGATGCCGAAACTGAAGAGGTAGTAGATCGAATAGAACACAAGGATCGGCGCCAGGAAGGCAAGCGCGTACCACGCGCCCCTGCGCTTGGTCACTGACCCCCCACCGCGTGGGGAGAGCCTGCGGCTCCCCCCACGCGGTGTAACGAGCGTCGTCTTGTTTGAGTCGGTCACTGGCCCGAACCGTGCGGGTAACGACCGGATGTCCACTCGCTCTGAAGCCGAGCCGCGGCGTCCTTCGACGACGTTGTCCCGCGCAAGACATCGAGTATGGCGTTGCCCTCGACAGCATTCAGGAAGTCCTGCTGGCTGTCGCGCTTCGACGTGGGAGACGAGATGACCGCTGTTGCTGCGGCGAACCCCTCGAGCGCCGCATCCGACTCGAGCACGCTGTCGAGCACCTCGTAGCCGGTCAGGCTCGGAACCAGGATGAGGTCCTTGGCCCACACGTCGGCACCGCCGGCGCTCAGCATGAAGGCAATGAACTTCTTCGCGGCCTCCTGTTTCTTCGAGGCGGTCGGGATGGCCAGGCCGCCCTCGGCGAGAGCGCGAACGGCCGGCTTGCCACCGTCCACCAGGGGCATCGGAGCCACACCGACGTCGGTCAGTTCGATGCCATTCTCGGCGCGGTACGCAGCAGACAGCAGCGAGTTGTTCCACGACCCGTCGATGTAGAACGCGGCCTCACCGGCTGAGAACAGCTCGCTGGGGCGGCTGCCGAGCAGGCTCAGTACATCCGGGCTCACGATGCCGTCATCGAATAGCGACTTGTAGGCATCCAGCCCGTCGACCACTGCCGGCTGATCCCACGATTCGTCCCCGCCGATGATGTCATCCGAAAGGCCCGGAGCATTCTGCTCCGCGATCGCGAAGAACATTTCCTCCTGCCAGTACGGCTCGCCGCTGAACACAACGGGAGTGACCTCGGGGTGCGCTGCGCTGATCGCGTCGACATCCTTCTTCCACTCGGCCGCCGTGGTGGGCACCGACAGTCCGAGCTCGTCGAGCATGGCGGCATTATAGAACATCAGCGGGCTGCCGATCGAACCCAGCGGCACCGAGTACAGCACCCCGTCGTCTGCGATGGCTGCGGTCTGCTCGACCATCATCGAGTTGATGGCCGGCAGGATGTCCGCCGCCCAGTCCTCCGCCGGCACCAGGTAGTCCTTGACGGAGTTCGTCATCGCGGAGACCTGCACACCCGCGACATCGATGTCTTCGCCGCTGCTCAGCGCGAGGGGGAGCTGCTTCTGGTAGTCGGCAGCCTCGAAGGTGCGGAGCTTGACCGTGATGTCGGGGTTCTCGGCTTCGAACGCGGCAATGGCCGCGTCGAGCGTCGCCTGAGGCGGGAACCAGGTCCAGTAGTTGATCTCGGTTGCACCGCCGCTCGATTCCTGGGCCGTGCTGCAGCCTGCCAGCAACGCGGTCGTGGCGATGATCGCCGCAACCCTCAGTCCGATCTTTGAGATCTGCATGTGTGTCCTTCACTTCCTTGTGATGCGGGTCCTCTCCGGGCAGGAGGGACATAATCCTGTAGCTATCCTGCTGGCTACAGAAACTCTGGGGGTGGCGCTGTCGAGCCGTGGACTTCGAACGTGGTTGGCATCACGATCTCCCTCCCTGGCCCCACGAGTCGATGCTCGATCCGGTCGATGAGAAGAGTGGTCGCGGCGGTAGCCATATTCGTGACCGGCTGGATTACACCGGTGAAGAAAGGATCGAGCACGACATCCGTTCTTGAGTTATCGAACGTGGTTATCGAGAGATCTGCCGGGATGCTCACGCCCGCGCGTTGCGCCGCCTGCGCGGCGCCCAACGCGATGAAATTGCTCGCGGTGACCAGGGCGGTCGGGCGAGACTCTGAGGCGAGAATTTTGGTGGCCATCTCGAACCCACTGGCCACAGTGAATGCGCCGTAGCGAACATCCGGCACGAGTCCCGCCCTACGCATGGCGTTCTTGTAGCCCTCCGACCGTTCGCGAGCCGTGACGATCTCGGGCGGACCGCTCAGCATGCTGATGCGGCGGTGGCCCAGGGCGAGGAGGTGCTCCGTCGCCTCAGAGGCCGCCGCGCGGCTGTCACAGCGAACAACGTCGACGTCGTTATCGGGCATCGGATAGCCCAACACCACCACAGTCCCCTTGGCAGATGTGACGAAGTCAACCGAATCCGGTGTGTTGAAGACCGGGGAGAGGATGATCCCATCGACCCGTCGCTCGATCATCGACCTGAGTTGGCGCAGTTCTTCGTCCGGGCTGGCTTCCGTCTGGGCGAAAACGACGCTGAACCCGCGATCGCGAGCCGCGCTGCTGACGCCGGTGATCTGCTGGATCGCAAACGGGTTTGTGATGTCGCTGACAACCAGGCCGATAGCCCCCGTGAGCTTATTGCGAAGGGCCTGGCCGATCATGTTCGGTATGTACGAGAGCTCATCGATGGCGGTCTCGACTCGAACCCGCGTGGCATCCGAAACGGAGTCGGGGTTATTCAGCACACGCGACACGGTCATGGGAGCGACGCGTGCATGACGAGCAACGTCGCGGATGGTCGTCATCGCTCTCCTTCGAGCTTGAAGTTCGGATTGTCGCGTCTATTGTTACGCGTATCATTTTCCACTGATGTTACGCGTATCATGGTCGTGTTGCAACATCCAGAACAAAGGAGTTCACATTAGCGTCGCACCACAGCCCACCGATTGGTTCACCGAAGCCGGGTTCGGAGTATTCATTCACTTCGGTCACGCCGCCCACCGCGGCTGGGAGCTCTCCTGGCAGATGACCGGCGGAGTGGAAGGCCAGTTCCCCCCGCGTGAGCCCGTCCCCTGCGACGAGTACTTCGCCAACGCCGCCGACTTCAATCCCTCAGAGTTCGACGCGGACGCCTGGGCGCGCACTATCTCGGCGTCCGGCGCGGGCTACGCCGTTTTCACCACGAAGCATCACGACGGCTTCGCTATGTTCGACAGCACCCACAGCGACTATTCGATCACCAGGACCTCGCCGTTCGGCCGGGATCTGACCGCAGAGCTCGTCGCGGCACTGCGCTCACGCGGCATCCGCATCGGTCTCTATTTCTCACTGCCGGATTGGCATCACCCCGAGTATCCGACCATGACAGATGCCACGACCACGAAGCCGTACCAGATCGGAAGCTACGTGCGCACCTCCCCCGAACAATGGGGTCGGTACCGGGCGTTCTTTATCGACCAGCTCAAGGAGATCCTGACGAACTACGGCACCATCGACGTGCTGTGGCTCGACGGAGAGTTCGATCACACCGCGGCGGAGTGGGATTTCGCGGGCATCCGTGAACACGTACGAGCGTTGCAGCCGGAGTGCCTCGTGAACGATCGCTGTGTCGGATTCGGAGACTTTGCCACGCCCGAGCAGCAGCTGCCCGAGGTCTCGCCGTCCATGCCGTGGGAGATCTGCATGACGATGAATGACTCCTGGGGCTGGACGCTTGATGACGACCGCTGGAAGTCGACGCCCCAGCTTCTCACCAACCTTGCCCAGACCCTCGCTTCCGGCGGCAATCTGCTGCTGAATGTCGGGCCGAAGGGCGATGGCACCTTCCCTGCCGAAGCTCAAAAGCGTTTGAGTGACATCGGCGAGTGGATCAACCGCAACGCGGCCGCGGTGAGAGGCATCGACCGAGCACCCGGTGGTGTGCGGGCTCCCCTGCCTGTCGGTCACAAGGTGGACGCGCAGGGCGAATACCTTTTTATCTACTGCATCTTGCGGCCATGGGACTCGCTCACCATCTCTGGCATTCCAGTGAACAGAATCGAGTCAGTTCGCGTGCTGGGGCGGGATGAACCCCTCCAGTTCACTGCGGTCGCCAGCCTGCCCGAGGTGCACCGAAGCGCAACCGACCCGAGCGGCGAGCTTCAGATCTCGATTCCGCACGACGTCTCGGCGCAACTTGTGCCCGTCATCGCAGTGACGCTGCGTCCCTCGTAGAGCCACACCGACCTCGACCCTTCGACCAGTTCGTTCATGTGCAGAATTCGCATCGCCGACCTCGACAACCTGTATGCGGTCATCCAGAACTCGGGCGTGCCCGTGGCCGCCAGCGGAAGACCACGACTGTCACCGCCCCGCGCCCAGCCCTAGGGCCACCGAATCGCCCACCTCATCGACCCGGATGGCACCCAACTCAACCTGATCGAGCAGTAGCGGCAGTCCGGCGAAACCTCAGCGCGCAAACGCGAAGTGGATGACGCCGCTCTCAGCGACCTCCGACGTGACCGAGTAGTCGCGCTCAAGCTCCCGCAGGTCATCCCACAGGCGCATCCCGCGTCCCAGCACGAT
Source organism: Salinibacterium sp. (assembly GCF_031364185.1). Lineage (NCBI taxonomy): Bacteria > Bacillati > Actinomycetota > Actinomycetes > Micrococcales > Microbacteriaceae > Salinibacterium > Salinibacterium sp. The sequence goes on from NZ_JANLVV010000040.1 coordinate 5,558, forward strand.
CGCGACGCCCGTGGTCCCATGGCCTGAAGTCTCGCCCAGCACCCGCTCGCGCACGATCTTCGTGGCAAGGTAGTGCGCTACGAGCCTGCCCGTCCTCGCCCATCGGACTCACCGGCGACGAGACAGCTCTGTCTGCTACTGATCGATCCTCAGGCGGGCCACGGTGACGGCAGACAGTGCGGTCACGCGAAAGCCGCGTTCGCTCGGCTCGATCACGACACTCAGCGGTGCGTCATCGACCGTGACACGCGCGACGTCGACCGGGCCGCTCAGCTCGAACTCAAGCCAGTCCCCTGCGACGAGATCGACGACCATGCGTTCGCTCTCGCTGTAGTCGCGGCCGTCGGTGTGCTCAAACCAGTGGCCGTCGCGGGTCGCCGACTCGGCGTAGCGGATGGTGACGGCATCTGTGTCTCGCATCGCTGCGAGGGGTGTCGCCGATGAGGTTTCGAACGACTCGCCCCGCCCGCGAAACCCGAAACCCCACGCCGGGATCTCCTGCGGCTCGACCGCGGTGATCGCCTGAATCACCTCCGGGCGCCACTGGCAGTTTTCGAGCTTCATGTTCTCAAGCAACTCATCGAAAATCGACTGCGCTTTGATGGGAGCTGGCCCGCCCGCAACGTGCTCGACCAGTTCATGCCAGCGCGCGGGCAGCCGGATCGACGCAGGCGAGGTGGCAGTGTCGATTTTCTTCCACGGCCAGAAGTTCCACCCGATGTTGTTGCCTTCGTAGAGGCGCCAGGCGGTGTACAGCCACTCGAGGTTGTTCTCTCCGCCCTCGCCCATGTAGATGGGCAGGCCGAGCGCCTCGCGCGCGTCGAGAAACTTTTGGATCGTTGCAGTATCAGGCGGCGACCAGTACTTATGAAACTGCAGGCATGAGTTGTCGTCCCACACCCCATCAAAGATCTCCCAGTTGGTGGCCCAGTGCGATCCCTCGTACATGATGAGGTGGTTCTGATCGACCTCGCGGATGACGCGTGTCAGCTGCTGGTACAGCAGCGCGAGATCAGGGTTGTACAGCTCCGTCCACTCGTTGGGGATCGGCTCGTTGAGCAGGTCGTAGCCCATGACAACGGTTTCGTCGGCGTAGCGACGTGCGATCTCGCCCCAGAGCGTGAGGGTGAGGTGGCGGTATCGCGCATCCATAAAAAGCTCTGGCTTGTTGTGGGGAGAGTCGTCGATGTTCGTACCGGTCTGGCCGCCCGGCGCCCCGTGCAGATCGAGCAGCACCCATAGCCGGTGAGAGCGGCACCAGCGGATCACGTCATCGATCATCGCGAACCCGGCTTCGAGCAGAGTGCCCGCGTCGTCGATAAGCAGCCGGGAGTTGATCGGCAGCCGGATGTGGTCGAACCCGCTCTCTGCAATGCGCTGCACGTCGGACTCAGCGAAGAAGTTCGCGCGAAAGCCCGCCCAGAACTTGGCCGAGTTCTCGCCGAGGAGTCGCTCTGTTAGCGCCTCGATCTCGCGGGGCGACTCGGCGCCGGGGCCGAACTTCCACATGTAGCCCTCTGGCAGCATCCAGTTGCCGATGCCCATGCCGCGCATCAGCAGCGCCGTGCCGTGTCCGTCGACGAGGTCGGTGCCAGAGCGGTGGATGAAACCAGCGAAGTCGGCTGGGCGAGCGGGAAAGTGCACGGGACTCATTTCAATCCGGACAGAGCAAAGCCCTGGATGACGTAGCGCTGGAAGATGATGAAAACGATGAGAATCGGCAACACCATCACCGAGGCGCCAGCCATTTGCAGCGAAGGGTTGACGGCGAGCTGCTGATTGAGGAGGTTGAGGCCGACGGAGAGTGTGTAGAGCTTTTGATCGCTGGAGAGGATGAGCGGCCAAAGAAAACTGTTCCACCCGGTGATGAAGGTCAGCACGACCTGCACCGCGAGAATCGGCTTGGACATCGGAAGCACTATCTGCCAGAACGTGCGAAACTCCCCGGCGCCATCCAAGCGTGCCGCTTCGAGCATCTCAGTGGGGATCGTTGTCATGAATTGCCGAAATAAGAAGATGCTGAACCCGCTCACGAGCGTTGGCAGCGCTATCCCCACGAGGGTATTGGTGAGATTCAGCCCGTTAATGATGAGGTAGGTCGGAATCATCGTGACCTGAACCGGGATCATCAGGGTCGCCAGCACAAGGAAGAACAGCCCCTTCTTGCCCTTGAACTCGAACTTCGCAAACGCGTATCCCGCCATCGCCATGAGAATGAGACCGACGTAACTGATCAGTACGACGATAAGCGTGTTGACCAGGTAGCGTCCGAAATCGAGTTCGGTGAACAAGATCTTGTAATACTCGAGGGTCGGCGCCTGCGGCAAGATGGTCGGCGGGTAGTCAATTGACTCGCTCTGCGGCTTGAGAGACGAGGTGAGCATCCAGATGAACGGGAACGCCGTGAAAACCGCGCCGATTGCCAGGCCAATGCCAATTGTGATGGTCAAAGCGCGCGAGCGGCTGCGAGCGCGAGAGTCAGTACTCATCGTCGGCCCTCCTCAGCCTGAGCTGTATGACTGTTATAACGGCGATGATGGCGAATAGCACAAGGCTTCCCGCAGAGGCGTAGCCGAACTGGTTGAGCCGAAAGCCCTCTTTATATAGGAAGATCGACATGGATGTCGTCGCGCCAAGCGGGCCGCCGTCGGTGAGCACGAACGGCTCGTCAAAGAACTGCAGCCACGAAATTGTCGTTGTGACGCTGACGAAGAAAATCGCGAAGCGCAGCAACGGCAGCGTGATCATGAACGTCTTTCGCCACTCGCCCGCACCGTCGATGGATGCGGCTTCGAGATATTCCTTCGGAGCACCCTGAAGGGCGGCGAGAAAAATGATGGTGTTGAGCCCCATCCCCCGCCACACGGCAACAAGACCGACAGAGAACTTGGAGAGGATCGGGTCGCTGAGCCACTGGACCTCGGGAATGCCGACGAGCGAGAGCACGTAGTTGAAGAAGCCGAACTGGGTGTTGTACAGATAGCCCCAGATAAGTGAGACGGCGACGATCGCCGTGATTGCCGGGATGAAATAGAAGCTGCGCAGCGTCTGGAAGAAACCGTTGCCGCTGCGGTTGAGAAGCAGTGCGACCGCGAGCGAGAGCACGACGATGGCTGGAACACCGAGCACGGCGAAGCCGCCGGTGTTCCAGAGGGCCTGCCAGAACTTCGGGTCGTTGAACAGTCTCACATAGTTTTCGAGGCCAATGAACTTGATGTTCTGCGGCCTGATGAAGCCAGAGATGTTCATATTTGTCGTGCTGATGACCGCCGCGACCAGAATCGGAAAGATGCCGAACGCGACCAGCAAGAGCATCGCCGGTGAAACGAAGAGATAGGGGGTGAGTGTGCGTTTCATCGGCGTGCTCCCGTCCGGTGTTGCCTTCGTGTCTTCGTGGTTCGGGGGTCACCACCAGCGCTGTATACGCCTGGCGACGACCCCCGAGTATCGGTTCTACCTAGTTGGTCGGCGCGCCCTTCGTGGCGTCGAGGAATGCCTGGAGGGTGCTGTCTTTATCAGCGCCGGTGAGGGCGATGGCGTTGAGGGCGCCGAGCAGGTCTGCGCCAGTTCCACCGTCCCAGTTGGCGACGAGCGGCAGCGACTTCGAGTTGGCAAGCTGCTTCGTGTAGATCGCGACGAGCTTGTCGCTGGTGAGCGAGTCATCCTCGAGCGCCGCGGAGAGAGCCGGCAGCTCGCCATTGATCGAGTACCAGCTGAGCTGGGCTTTGACCGAGGATAGGTACTCGAGCAGGTCGAGCGACGCAGTCTTCTGGTCGGTGTTGAACCAGACGCCGAGATTGGATCCGGCGAACAGGGAGGTTGCTTTGCCTTGGACACCAGCAGGGATCATCGTGATGTCCCACTTGCCCTCGAGCTCCGGCGCAGCGCTGGCGATGCCGCCGGCGAGGTACGGGCCGCTCATGAGCATCGGGGTGATGCCACTGATGAAGCCCTGGGTCTGGTCGAAGTCGCCGTTGACCGGAACGCTTTTGTCTGCGTAGAGACCGAGGTAGGTGTCGACTGCAGCGTTGAAGGCGTCAGTGTCGAAGTCAACTTTGCCATCGCCGTCGACGACGTCGCCGCCGTAGCTCCAGGTGATCTCGAGCGGCAGCGGGCTGTCCCACTGGGGGATGTAGTAACCGTACTGTCCCTCGCCGCGACCGGCCAGAACCTTCGCGTCTTCGCGAAGCTGGTCCCACGTGGTGGGAGGAGCGTCGATTCCCGCCTCGGCGAGGATATCGGTGCGGTAGAACAGCACGCGGGTGTCGGCTACCCACGGCACGGTCACCTGGCTGTCACCGACCGAACTTGCCACCCCGGAAGGGAAGTTCGCGGGGTCAAGGCCTGGGTGGGCGGCAATTTCAGCGTTGAGTGGCATCAGCGCACCGGCATCCGCAAAGGTGCGCAGCTTGCTGAGGCCGACCTGAATGAGGTCGGGGCCATCACCCGATGCGACCGCGGTCGTGAGCTTCTCGTCGATCGAGTCCCACGGGATTGCGACGACCTCGACTTCTTGGCCGGATTCTGTGACGTAGGGGGCCACGAGCGACTCGAAGTTGGCACCGGAGTCACCCATAATCCAGACGGTGAGTGGGCCGGTTGCCTCTGCTGCAGGCGCTTCGGTGCTGCAGCCGGCCAGGCCAAAGGCCAACCCGACGATAGCCAGTGGCGATACGGCCCTGACGAGTATCCTCTTCATTGAGATTCCTATTCTTGATGCATTGGGAACGGGGATTGGAGCGGGAGTCACTGTTCGCGCAGGGGCTCCCGCATTTTCACTGGATAGCTGCGACAACTGACGCTGTCGCATCCTCGTGATCGGCGATGAGCTGCCGATACCAGAGAGCGCTCTGCTTGGGGATTCGCTTCTGGGTCGGATAATCGACATAGACGAGACCGAATCGTTTGCTGTAGCCCTCGGCCCACTCGAAGTTGTCGAGAAAGGACCAGGCGTAGTAACCCTGAAGGTTCACCCCCTCACGGATTGCCTCTGCTGCAGCGGCGAGGTAGCCGCTGAAGTATTTGACGCGGGGCCAGTCGTTGACTGATCCGTTGGGGTCCGCGTAGTCGTCATAACTCGCGCCGTTCTCTGTCACATAGATCGGCAGGGTGGTGAAGTCGCTCGAGATACGCGCGAGCACCGAGCGCAGCGAATCAGGCTCAACGCTCCACCCGAAGGATGTCGTGGCTGGCTCTGCTGGGGTCTCGGTGAGTTTCAGATAGCCGCCATCCTCACTCGCACTCACCACTACGCGCTGGTAATGGTTAAGCCCCATGAAGTCGACCGGGGCGCCGATCACATCGAGATCGCCGTCGTGGATCAGCCCTGCAAGCCCATACTCATCGAAGAGCTCGTGCACGACGGCCGAGTAAGAGCCGCGGTAGACGGGGTCGAGGAAAATGCGATTGTTCATCGCGTCGAGGCGCAGCACCGCGGCGGCGTCGTCGTCAGAGTCAGTCGCGGGCACGATGTCGGTGACGAGGTTTGAGTTACTGACCCTCAGCTCTGGATTGATCGCGCGGATTGCCGCGAGAGCGAGCCCGTGCGCCAAATTGACGTGGTGCGCAGCAGCAACCGCCAGACGAGTGTCTTTCTTGCCGGGGGCGTGCACTCCGTTGCCGTAGCCCAGAAAAGAGACGCACCACGGCTCGTTAACGGTGATCCAATCGGCGGCGAGGAACCCAAGCTCTGCAACGACGCGAGAGGCGTAGTCGGCAAAGCGATGGGCGGTGTCGCGGTTCGCCCATCCGCCCGCGTCTTCCAGCTCCTGTGGAAGATCCCAGTGGTAGAGCGTGACAAGAGGCTCGATGCCGCGCGCTCGCATCCCGCCGAGCAGGTCGCGGTAGAACGCGAGACCTTCCGGGTTGAGCTCACCGGCGCCGGTCGGCTGCAGTCGAGTCCACGACAGCGAAAGTCGATAGTGCTTGATGCCAAGTTCGACCATGAGATCCAGGTCGGCAGGCCACCGGTGGTAGTGGTCGACGGCAATGTCCCCGTTGTCTCCGTTGAGCACAAGTCCGGGGGTATGCGAGAAAGTGTCCCAGATGCTCGCCCCTCGGCCGCCTTCGCTTGCCCCACCCTCGATCTGGTAGGCGGCGGTCGCGACGCCCCAGCGGAAATCAGCCGGGAAGGCGGTGAGGTCGAGGATGGTCATTTTGACTCCGCCAGTGTCTGGATGAGGGGCGTCTCGACGAGCTTCTCTACGGCCAACAGGGCCGCGCCGAGAGCAATGCCGTCACGGCCGATCTTGGATGGAACGAGGTCGAACTGCGCCGCAGGGCGCTTAAGCGAGAACCCTCGCGTCGCATCGGCAATCTCAGCCAGGTGAGTACTGGCCAGCTGCAGGCCCGCCCAACCGCCCAGCACGATGCGCTCTGGGTTCACGAGGTTGACGAGGTTGCTCAGGCCAAGCCCGAGGATCTCCACAGTCTCGTCGAGCACTCGTGTCGCTACGGCATCGCCTCGGGAATCTGCGGCCAGCAGCTCGGCCAGTGCGAGTTCCTCGTTTGCAGACGGCTCGGCTCCGGCTTCGCGCCAGCGGCGCGCGATGCCGCCACCGCCAACGTAGGCCTCGAGGCAGCCGCGGCTGCCGCAGTTGCACAGGGGGCCGCCGAGAGTGACCTTGGTGTGCCCCCACTCCCCCGCGCTGCTCGCCGTGCCCTGCAGGAGTCGTCCGTCGCTGATGATGCCGAGACCGATGCCGCGGCCAAGCAGCGCGACGACGCCATCGGTGACATCCTTCGCCGCACCGAACCAGGCCTCGGCCGTGGCAAGGGTCTTGGCTCCGTTATCGGCGAAGACGGGAATGTCTGCGCGGCCGTAGATGGCGTCGAGGCGAGTGGGCGGCCAGTTGAGGCTCTGCGCATAGATCGTGATTGTGCGCGTCTCGTCGAGCTCTGTAGTGGACTCGACGATACCCGGCATGCCTAGGCCGACCCCGTAGATATTGGCTGGAGTACCCGCGGCGAGCACCGCCTCGTCGATGGCCTTGTAGAGCGCCTCAGACAGCTCGGTGGGGCCGACGCTACGCGAAGACACATCGCGGAAGACCTTCGAGCGCTGCGCGAGGGCAAGCGCGGCTGCCGCAACCAGGCTGGCGCAGGCAAGCAGGCCGGCCTACCGCCAGCAGGCGGCGTGACAGTTCGATGTCCTCCATCAGCGCCTGGTTGGCAAATCCGCCCAGGCGCAGGAACAGGTCACGGCGCACGAACATCGCCTG
>NZ_JANLVV010000051.1:0-24259 GCF_031364185.1 Salinibacterium sp.
CCGATTCCACCACATGCAACTCCACACCAACGGATGGACCATCGACGCCCGAAAAGACGGCACACACTGGCTCACACCACCCACCCACAACAGCGCAACACAACAACCCACCCAAATGCACCCCAAAAGCCCCCTCCGCAACACCGGATAACCCTGCCCGGCCGGGCGGTGCCGGTTCAGCGGGAGAACCCGGTCCAGCGGGAGAACCCGGTCCAGCGGGAGCCTTTGCCATCGTGGGCCAAGCCCCGCGCGCCAGTCAGCGAAGCGAGAGGTCCCGTCCGAGCCATCCAGGAACTAGCTACAACTCGGGTGCAACCCAGTCGCCGGTTGCCAAGTACTGGACCTTCTTGGCGATGTAGACAGCGTGATCCGCGAATCGCTCGTGATAGCGCGACGCCAGAGTGGCATCCACGGTGTCGACAGCAGCGCCCTTCCAGGTTTCGCCGAGCACCTTGTCGAACACGCTCAGGTGTAGGGCGTCGATCTTGTCGTCGTCGTTGCGGATCTCCTCGGCAAGACGCACATCTTCGGTGGTGAGAAGTTCGACCAATTTGCGGGCAATTGCGACATCCAGAGCGCCGAGCTCGGCAAACGTTGACCGCAGCGATTTCGGAACAACCTTGTCAGGAAAGCGGTAGCGCGCGAGCTGTGCGATGTGTTCCGCGAGATCGCCCATCCGCTCCAGAGATGCGCTGATTCGCAAAGCACTCACGACGATACGCAGATCGCGAGCCACCGGCTGCTGCCGAGCCAGAATGTTGATCGCCAGTTCGTCGAGAGCGAGCGCCGCCGCGTCAATCTTGTCGTCATCGGCAATCACCGTTTCGGCGAGGGTGACATCAGACTCGTTGAAAGCGCGGGTCGCGTTCTCGATAGACATCGCCACAAGAGTTGAAATCTCGACGAGGCGATCCTGCACCTCACGCAGTTCCTGCTGAAATACTTCTCGCACGTTTCCTCTGGTCCCTTCATTGCGGGTCATGCCCACACGTTTCATGCTCTAGCCGGGGTTCACCCGAAAAGTTCCACACGCAAAGCTCACTCGCACGGACCAAGCCCACCTACACGGACCAACCCCAGACTGGTCGCGCCAGGTTAACAGCCGGTGTTCCGGGCCTGAACATCTTCTGAAGTAGAGCGGTCACGAGGTCGAAGACACTCGTCCCCGGTGAGATGTAACTAATCTAGTCGCTATGGACTCCCAGTGGCTGGTGCCAGCCGCACTGGCATTCGGCATCCTTCTGGGCTCCGGCGTCTTCGCCATCGTGCTCATCGCGCTTCATCGCGGCCAGACCGCCGTGTCGGTGACAAGCTCCGCTGTTCCGGATGGCGTCGACCAGGTCATTGAGGCACTCGAGTCTGCGGCCGCCGTGATAGACCCGTCCAACAACGTCGTAAAGGCCTCACCCGGGGCGTTCACCTTCGGTCTTGTCGCGAATGGCCAGCTCGTGCATCCACAACTCTCCGACATCGTCGATAGGGTGCGACGCGACGGCCAACCGGTCACCCAGGAGCTGCACCTCAGTCGCGGACCTTTCGGCGATGCCAACCTGTTCCTCTTTGTTAGAGTGGCCCGCCTCGGCGCCCGCTACATCCTGTTGCTCGCCGAAGACCGCACCGAGTCGTTCAGGCTCGACGAGATGCGCCGCGACTTCATTGCCAACATCAGCCACGAACTCAAAACCCCGATCGGCGCCGTCGGGCTGCTCGCCGAAGCCCTCGTCAGCGCCTCCAGCGAACCTGAACAGGTCAAGCGTTTTGCGAAGCGCTTGACGAAAGAATCTGAACGCCTCGCCCGCATCACACAGGAAATCATCGAACTGTCGCGCCTGCAGTCGACGGATGCCCTCTCCGAAGCCGAGCTGGTCGACATCGATCACGTGGTGGCGATGGCCATCGACCAGAATCGTGTCGCGGCAGAATCGGACGGAGTGCAACTTGTGACGAAGGCAAAGTCCGGAGCACAGGTGTACGGCGACGAAGCCCTGCTCGTCACCGCGCTGCACAACCTCATCGCCAACGCGATCCAGTATTCACCCAAGCGATCGAGAGTGGGGGTTGGTGTGAGCAGCCGCGATGGCGTCGTCGAGATCGCGGTTACCGACCAGGGCGCGGGCATCCCCGCCGACGAAATCGACCGCGTATTCGAGCGCTTCTTCCGCGGCGACCCTGCTCGCAGCCGCATCACCGGTGGCTCGGGCCTCGGCCTGAGCATCGTCAAACACGTCGCCCAGAACCACAGCGGCGACGTGCGAGTGTGGTCGCAGCCGGGAAACGGCTCCACCTTCACCATCCGGCTGCCCGAAGCAATCGGCGCAGCATCCATTCAGCAGGGAGCGAGCAAGTGACCAGGATCCTGATCGTCGAAGACGAATCATCGCTGAGCGAGCCGCTCGCATACCTGCTTGGGCGCGAGGGGTACGAGACTGAGATCGCCGAAGACGGCCTCGCCGCCGTGGCTGAGTTCGACCGTGCCGGCGCCGACCTCGTGCTGCTCGACCTGATGCTGCCCGGCCTGCCCGGCACCGAGGTATGCCGAGAGTTGCGGTCACGGTCCAGCGTTCCGATCATCATGCTGACCGCGAAAGACAGCGAGGTGGACATTGTCGTCGGGCTCGAGTTGGGTGCCGACGACTACGTAACGAAGCCATACTCCACACGCGAACTGTTGGCGCGCATCCGAGCCGTGCTGCGTCGCCGCGTCGAGACAGACAGCGACGGCGATGCCGTTCTCGAGGCTGGCACCGTGCGCATGGATATCGAGCGCCACACCGTGGCAGTGGATGGGGTCGTCACCGCCATGCCGCTCAAAGAGTTCGAGCTGCTCGAACTGTTGCTACGCAATTCCGGTCGCGTGCTTACGCGCGGGCAGCTCATCGACCGGGTTTGGGGCGCCGACTATTTCGGTGACACCAAGACCCTCGATGTGCACATCAAACGCATCCGCTCCAAGATCGAGAAGACCCCGTCAGACCCGACCATGCTGGTGACGGTGCGGGGGCTGGGGTATCGCTTCGAGAATTAGCGCCGCTGCCGCTTCGGGAGGCGGTGCGGCTACCGCCTAGGGAAAGCTAGCGCTGTTGCTTCGGGAGGCACGTGCTAGCGCAGAACGTCTTCCGGCTTCAGCTCTTCGTAGGTGCCGGTCGCCTCAAGCACGGGAACCATGAGTTGCTTTCCCTCGAATTCTCCGTACTGCACATACACCGGGAACAGCGCACCGGCTTCGACTCCCGGGTTCAGCACAATGATCTGGTCTTCGCCCACGACGTTGCCGAATGACGCCGCTTCTCCGCCCGCGACCGCCTTAAGGTCTGTGCGCTTCTCGCCGCCGGATTCATACTGCAGGGTGACGGAAACGTCCTTCCGCCCCGTATTGACCAGCGTCACCAGCAGACTCACTGCCTTGCCGTCATCGCTGATGAGGGCAATCGCATTGCGCACCTTCACATCGCCCACGGTGGCGCCGACGCCATTGCTCGGGTCGTACTGGATCAGCGTTGCCTGGGTGGCGAAAAAGGTGCAACCGGCCGATCCCGTGAGCACGGCGGCGGCCAGGACGATGGATGCCACGGCGCGGGTGACGGGGGTGCGAACATTCACCAGCCAAGCTTATCTTCTGCCGGGGAGAGCGGAATGGTAAGGCAACCCTTACTGGGAAATAGCTATGGTAAACTGGTGGTCTTCGAAAGGACCCCTATTCATGTTGTTTGAGGTCGGCGAAACCGTCGTTTATCCCCATCACGGTGCTGCAACCATCACAGAGGTGAAGAAGAGGACCATCAAGGGCGAAGAAAAGCTCTACCTGAAACTCAACGTCACCCAGGGTGACCTGACGATTGAGGTGCCCGCCGACAACGTCGACCTCGTCGGCGTTCGTGACGTGATCGGCAAGGAGGGGCTCGACAAGGTGTTTGAAGTGCTGCGCGCACCGTTCACCGAGGAGCCGACCAACTGGTCTCGCCGCTACAAGGCGAACCTGGAGAAGCTTGCATCGGGAGATGTCATCAAGGTCTCCGAGGTGGTTCGTGACCTGTGGCGCCGCGACCAGGACCGCGGACTTTCTGCGGGTGAGAAGCGCATGCTAGCCAAAGCTCGCCAGATTCTGATCTCTGAACTCGCGCTCGCCGAGAAGACGGACGAAGAGAAAGCCTCGAACGTGCTCGACGAGGTTCTGGCCTCCTAAACGCGGTCGATACCGCGTCAGCTAGAACGCCGGTAATCGACACAGCGTGATCGACACAGCGTGATTGGCACAGCGTGATCGGAATCATCGTGGTGGCCGCGGGCAGCGGAACGCGCCTGGGCGGTTCGGAACCGAAGGCGTTTGTCGCGCTGAACGGCATCACCATCCTCGAGCATGCGCTCGGGGGGGTGTTCCGGTCCGTCGAACCCGCACAGGTGGTGGTGGTCGCGCCGCGATCACACCTCGAGTTGGCGCGGGAGATTTCCGCGCGGGCCGCCGGTGCGGCATCCGGCGCAGTTTCAGTCGTGGTCGGAGCCGAATACCGGCAGGCATCTGTGGCAGCAGGCCTCGCGGTACTGAACAGCGATGTCGACATCGTGCTCGTGCATGACGCGGCGCGAGCATTGACCCCCGGAGAGTGCTTCGATCGGGTCACCCGCGCTGTGCGGATCGGGGTGGTCGGCATCATCCCCAGCCTGCCGGTGAGCGACACGATCAAGCGCGTCGAGAGCCTCACCGTGATCGAGACCGTCGACCGCGACGCGCTCGTGCACGGGCAAACCCCGCAGGGATTCCCGCGGGCCGAACTCGACGCGGCCTATGCCGCCGCCACCCAGGAATTCACCGACGACGCGGCCCTGTTCTCGGCCGCTGGCCACCGGGTCGAGACCGTCGAGGGCGACGCGCGCGCCTTCAAGATCACCACCCCCTGGGATCTGCAGCGCGCGGAACGAATGCTCGGATTTGGTGCGACGTTCCGCACCGGCGTTGGCATGGACGTTCACGCCTACGACGAGACCCAGCCACTGTGGCTGGGCGGCCTCTATTGGCCCGACGAGGTCGGGCTTGCGGGCCACTCCGATGGCGATGCCCTGTGCCATGCCCTGTGCGACGCGCTGCTCTCCGCGGCCGGCCTCGGCGACATCGGTGGGCACTTCGGCACGGATGATCCTCGGTTCGCTGGCGCCCACGGCGACGTGTTTATTGCCGAGACGGTGGCGCTGGTGGGCGCGGCCGGGTTCGCGGTCGGCAACGTCTCGGTGCAACTTGTGGCGAGGCATCCACGGCTCGGTTCGAGGCGCATCGAACTCGAACGCCACCTCACCGCCCTGGTCGGCGCCCCCGTCAGTGTGGCCGCCACGACCACCGACGGGCTTGGATTCACCGGCCGGTCTGAGGGTGTCGCGGTGATCGCGACCGCGCTGGTGCAGTCGAATCGCTAAACTCGAGCAGTGACAGTGCGGATTTACGATTCCCGGCGGCAGGCCGAGGTCGACTTCGTCCCTCGAGTCGAGGGTCAGGTGGGCATCTACGTCTGTGGACCCACCGTGCAGTCGAGCCCGCACATCGGCCACCTGCGCTCGGCCCTCGTCTACGATCTGTGGCGTCGCTGGCTCACCTACCGCGGCTACCACGTGACGCTGGTGCGCAACGTCACTGACATCGACGACAAAATCCTGGCGTCGGCCAGCGCGGCAACTCCCGCGGCGGTGCAGCCGCAGGCTCAGGCAGGCACCGCTCGGGGCTCCGAGCCGTGGTGGGCGCTCGCCTACCGGTTCGAGCTCGAGTTCACCGCCGGCTACTCGGCGCTGGGCATTCTCGCGCCGACCTACGAGCCGCGTGCGACGGCGTCCATCGGCGAGATGCGCGAGATGATCCAGCGCCTCATCGACAACGGCCATGCCTATGCGGCAGTGGATGCCTCGGGCGACGTCTATTTCGATACGGCAAGTTGGCCGGCCTACGGTTCGCTCACGCGGCAGAAGCCCGACGACACGGTGGCGGCCGCCGACACCGACCCCAGGGCCAAGCGCGACCCGAGGGACTTTGCGCTCTGGAAGGGCCATAAAGCCGACGAGCCCGAGGATGCATCGTGGCCGTCGCCGTGGGGTGCCGGTCGCCCCGGCTGGCACATCGAGTGCTCCGCGATGTCGAGGCGATACCTCGGTGCCGCGTTCGACATCCACGGGGGAGGGCTCGACCTGCGCTTCCCGCATCACGAGAACGAGCTCGCGCAGTCGACGGCGGCGGGCGACGATTTTGCCACGTACTGGGTGCACAACGGCCTCGTCAACACCAACGGGCAGAAAATGTCGAAGTCACTCGGCAACTCCTTCTTCGCCGCCGAATTTCTACGGCTGGCCCGCCCCATTGTGGCGAGGTACTTTCTCGGTGCCGCCCATTACCGGTCGACCATCGACTTTCACGACGGCTCGCTGGCCGAGGCCGAGGCCGCTCTAGATCGGGTGGAGGTTTTTCTCACCCGCGCCGATCGCAGACTCGATTCGACCAGGTTCGCCGGCAGCGGGGTCGAGATCGTCCCCGAGGAGTTCGCGGCGGCGATGGATGACGACCTCGCCGTGCCGCAGGCGCTGGGCGTGCTGCACGAGACCGTGCGCGCCGGCAACGCCGCTCTCGACAACGGTGACCTCCGCGCCGTCGCGGATGCCCGTGGCGAGGTGCTCGCGATGAGCGAGGTGCTCGGCATCAATCCGCTCTCGCCACAGTGGCGCGACGCTCGAGCGACCCCCTCCGAGCGGGCACTGGCCTCCCTCGTCGAGACGCTGATCGTCGATCGCAACGCCGCACGCGCGGCCAAAGACTTCGCAGCGGCAGACCGGATCCGTGATGAACTTGCCGCTGCGGGCATCGCCGTCGAAGATGGCGCTACCGGATCTCACTGGAGCCTGCCGTGATCGCGCAGCGCTTCGCAAAGGAGCAACAGCAATGAAGAGCCCAGGAAATAAGCCGCGCGCCGGCGCCGTTCGCAAGGGACGAAAGGGCCCCCAGGTCGGCTCGGGCGGGCAGGGGCGCCAGGCGCTCGAGGGCAAGAAGCCCACGCCGAAGGCCGTTGATCGCCCGTACCATCCTGCGGGAAAGCGTAAGGCCGCGAACGAGAGGTTTGAGGCGGCCGGCGGTCGGAAGAAGGCTCCGGATGCCTCGGCGCCACAGCGCCCGCAAACCCGCCGCAGCCCGAAATCCAGTGACGAGTCCGAGATGGTGACGGGCCGCAACTCGGTGCTCGAGGCGCTTCGGGCCAAAATTCCCGTGACGACGCTGTACATGGCCGCGCGCATCGAGTTCGACGATCGCGTGAAAGAGATCCTCCAGATCGCGACGAGCCGTGGCATCCCGATGCTGGAGGTCATGCGACCGGAGCTTGATCGGCTCGCCGGTTTCGATTCGGTGCACCAGGGCGTGGCGCTAAAGGTTCCACCGTACGAATACGCGCATCCGATGGAGCTACTCGAGAAGACGGTATCGCGGGGCCAGGTGCCGCTCTTCGTCGCGCTGGATGGCATCACCGACCCGCGCAACCTGGGGGCGATCATCCGGTCGGTCGCAGCGTTCGGCGGCCAGGGTGTCATCGTGCCCCAGCGCAGGTCTGTGGGGCTCACCGCCTCGGCCTGGAAGACCTCCGCCGGGGCTGCGGCGCGCACTCCGGTGGCGATGGCGTCGAACCTGACCCAGACGATCAAGGCCTTCAAGGAGCAGGGCGTCTTCGTGCTCGGCCTCGACGGTGGCGGCGACACGATGCTGCCCGATCTGCAGCTCGCACGCGAGCCCGTGCTGATCGTCGTCGGCAGCGAGGGCAAAGGGCTCTCGCGGCTGGTGACGGAGAACTGTGACGCCGTGGTGTCGATCCCGATCAGCTCGGGCACCGAGTCGCTCAACGCCGGAATCGCCACCAGCGTGACCCTGTACGAGATCTCGAAACTGCGGGCGGCGAGCAGGCGCAAGTAGCCCGGGACCCAGGCCCCCACGGCGCGGGATCATCAGGTGGGCATCCTAGGGTTGAGGCATGGGCTTCGCTGTGATCTTCGCGCTTATCGCGGCATTGTCGTATGGCATCTCCGACTTCCTCGGCGGTACCGCGGCGATGCGGTTGCGCGTGATTCCGACCACGGTGCTCAGCTACGCCTCCGCCAGCGTCACCCTTGCCCTCCTGGTGCTGGTGACCGGGGGCACCTGGTCATCTCCCGTGGTGTTCTGGGGCGCGATTGCGGGCGTCGGTGCCGTGGTTGGCTTCGTCACCTTCTATGCGGCGATGGCGGTCGGGCCGATGAGCCTGGCCTCCCCACTCATCGCCGTGCTGGGTTCCGCTGTTCCGGTTTTCGCGTCCGTCCTGCTCGGGGAGGTGCTCGCGCCATTGGCCTGGATAGGGGTTGCCCTCGCGCTGGTGAGCGCGCTGCTCATCTCGTCGCAGCCTCGCGAGGGCGGTCGGCGCCTGACCGTTCGGGCGGCGATACTGTCGACCGTCGCGGGGGTCTCGCTCGGGTCATCCGTCATCGCGCTCGATCGCGTTCCCGCCAACTCGGGGTCGATCGCCGGGCTGGTCGAGATCGTGGTCGGCCTGGGGCTGCTGGGGGTTGTGGTCGTCGTCAGTCGCGTGGCGTCCCCGATCCGGATTTTTCTGCGGGATGTTGGCGGCACCGAGGTCGTCGAAGGGTCGCGACCACGCAGCATGGCGGCGGCGCTCGTGGCCGGCGTGCTGTTGGGCATCGCGAATGCCGCGGTGATCGCCGCTTTGCAGTCTGGCAGCCTGGCGGTAGTGTCCGTGCTGATCGGGCTCTACCCGCTGGCGACCCTGCTTCTCGCCCGCCTCGTGGGCGGGGAACGGATGACCCGCCTCCAGCTCACGGGAGCAGGGCTTGCGGTCGCCGCGTCTGGGCTCCTGGGGCTCGCCCTGGGCGTAGCGGGCTGATCGGCCGCTGCGCCCCAGTATCCGCGTACGCCCTGGCACCTAAAAGGGCGCGCTCTAGCCCTTCCACACCGTCTTGAGATTGCAGAATTCGCGGATACCGGCGGCAGCCAACTCGCGACCATAGCCCGAGGCCTTGATGCCACCGAAGGGCAGCTCTGGGTACGAGATCGTCATCCCATTGATGAATACCGCGCCGGCATCGACCGCCTCAATGAAAAAGTCCTCGTCATCGGCGTCGGTCGTCCACACGGCAGAACTCAGGCCGAACGTGGTCTGGTTTGCGATCTCGACGGCTTCTTCGCGGGATTCGACGCGATAGAGGGATGCCACGGGGCCGAACGCCTCCTCCATGACGAGCCGCATCCCCTCGTGCAGGTCGGCGACCAGGGTCGGAGCGTAGTACCATCCCGCGCGGTCGGGGGCGGAGCCTCCCGCCAGGATCGTGGCGCCGTGCTTCACGGCATCGTCGACGAGTTCCGCGAGTTCGTCACGCCCGGATTCGGTGGCCAACGGTCCGACCTGGGTGGTGGCATCCATCGGATCACCGATCACCAGCGCGCTCAGTTTCGAGGCGAAGAGCTCGGCAAACTGGTCGTAGACGTCGGCGTGCACGATGAAACGCTTGCCGGCGATGCACGACTGCCCGTTGTTCTGCACGCGAGCGGTCACGGCCGCGTCGACGGCCTTGGCAATGTCGGCGCTCGGCATGACGATGAACGGGTCTGAGCCGCCCAGCTCGAGCACGGCCTTTTTGATCTGGCTGCCGGCGTTAGCCGCGACCTCGCGACCGGCGGGCTCGGAACCGGTGAGAGTCACCGCCTTCACCCTCGGGTCCTGGAGAATTGCCGCGACCTCTTTCGATCCGATGAGCAGGGTCGAGAACGCGCCCTCGGGGAAGCCGCCGCGGGTAAAGAGGGTGTCGAGGTACAGCGCAGACTGTGGCACATTCGAAGCGTGCTTCAGTAGCCCGGAGTTGCCGGCCATCAGGGCGGGAGCGGCAAATCGAACCACCTGCCACAGCGGGTAGTTCCACGGCATGACGGCAAGCACGGCACCGAGGGGCTGATAGACCGTCCACGCCCTGGACGCGTTCACGACGGTCGCATCGGGGAGCTCCTCATCGGCGAGAAAATCCGCGGCGTGGGCCGCGTAGAACCTCATGCCCTTGACGCATTTCAGCGCCTCGCTCTTCGCCTGGGCCAGCGGCTTGCCCATCTCGACGGTCATGATCCTGGCGATCTCTTCGGCTTCGGCCTCAAGCAGGTCGGCGGCAGCGCTCATCCACCGTCCGCGGTCGTCGAAACTGGTGGTTCGCATCGCCCTGGTCGCGGCATCGGCCAGCGCGATGCGGCGCTCGACTTCCTGCGCATCGTGCGGTTCGAAGGTCTTCTCGGTGACGCCAGTGGCGGGGTTGATCGTCGCAATAGCCATGCTTCGAGAATAGTGGGGAATTGCCTGACTACACCTTCGAACGCCAGTCGTCCTCGTCCACGATAGCGATAGGCAGCGTCAGGGTTCCCGTCGGGGGGTCGATCATGGTCGCCTCGTCGCGACGGTGGGCCAGCACCGTATCGACATAGCTCGATACCGCTTCGGCGAGCGGGACGTCCCGGCTCTGGTTCTGCGACAGGTACCACCGGTGGTCGAGCAGCTGGTGGAAGATCTCGGCCGGCTCCAGCTTGCCCTTCATCTCTCTCGGGATGGCGCGGATCACCGGCTCAAACACTTGCGCAACCCACTCGTGTGACACAACCTCCTCGTCGAGATCCTGTTTCGCGAAGGCGGCTCGATACGAGTCGAGGTCATTGAGCAGCCTGCGCGCCTGGTTCTCCTCGGCGTCAAGCCCGGTGAGGCGCAACAGCCGACGTGAGTGATGGCCGGCATCCACGACCTTGGGCTGGATGCGCACCTGGGTGCCGCTCTCATCGGTCTTGATGGCGAGCTCTTCGATGTCGAACCCGAGATCGTTGAGCCGTTCGACGCGCCGGTTGATGCGCCAGCGCTCGGACTGGTCAAACTCCTCGGAGGCGGTCAGTTCCTTCCAGAGGGTGCGATACCGGGCCACGATGCCGTTGCTGATCTCGACGGGATCGATGTCTTCGTCAAGACGTCCGCCGGCCTGCAGGTCAAGGAGTTCGCCGGCAATGTTGATCCGCCCGATCTCCAGGTCGTTTTCACGCTGGCCGTTCGAGAGACTCGAATAAAGTTGGCCGGTTTCGGCGTCGACGAGGTAGGCCGCGAACGCGCCAGCGTCACGACGGAACAGGGTGTTCGAGAGCGACACGTCACCCCAGAAGAAGCCGACGATGTGCAGTCGCACCAGTAGTACGGCGAGCGCATCGACCAGCCGTGTTGCCGTCTCCGGTCGCAGGCTCTGCGAGTAGACGGCGCGGTAGGGCAGCGAGAATCGCAGGTGTCGCGTGACCAACACGGATTCGAGCGCATCGCCCTCGGCCGTGCTTCGATTGGTGATCACGGCGAGTGGGTCGACGCAGGGAATGTCGAGTCGCTGCAGGTTTCGCAGCATGTCGTACTCTTTGCGGGCAAGCTCTGCGGAGGTCTCTTTGATGGCGACCACATAGCCGCTAAGGTTCACGAACCGCACGAGGTGGCGCGAAATGCCCTTGGGGAGGGCCGCGATGGTGTCTTCGGGCCAGATCTCCAGCGGAAGCGACCAGGGCAGGTCGAGCAGGGCGGGGTCGACGGTGGCCGCGGTGATGTTGAGTGAGCCGCTCATGGTGTCCTTAAAACGGATCGAGCCTGTCGAGAAACCCGACAGGCTCGATCACGGATGGCTGCCTACGCTACGGCGACAGCCTTGCTGAGGCGAAGGCCGGACTCTGTTTCGAACACGTGGATGTGGTTGGGCTCCGGGGTGATGAAGACCTTATCGCCCGCGTTCGGGTGGCTGCGGCCGTCGACTCGGGCGACGATGTCGACGCGGTTGCCACTGATCTCGGTGTGGCCGTAGAGGTAACCGTCGGCGCCGAGCTCTTCGACCAGGTCGACGTCGACCGCGAGGCCCTCGCCGGTGTTGGAGACCTTGACGTCTTCGGGGCGGATTCCGATGGTCACCGTCTTCGCCTGGGTGTTGCTGAACACATCACGGTCGACAGCGGCAGTGGCGGTTCCGAACCTGAGGCCTCCGTCGACGAGGTCGGCGTCGAACAGGTTCATTGCTGGGCTTCCGATGAAGCCAGCGACGAAGACGTTCTGCGGCGCTTCGTACAGGTCGCGAGGGGTTCCGACCTGCTGTAGCACGCCATCCTTCAGCACAGCGATGCGGTCGCCCATGGTCAGCGCCTCGGTCTGGTCGTGGGTGACATAGACCGTGGTGACGCCGAGTCGACGCTGGAGCGACGCGATCTGGGTGCGGGTCTGAACCCGCAGCTTGGCGTCGAGGTTCGACAGCGGCTCGTCCATGAGGAACACCTGGGGCTGGCGCACGATCGCGCGACCCATGGCGACGCGCTGGCGTTGGCCGCCGGAAAGCGCCTTCGGCTTGCGGCTGAGGTAGGGCTCGAGGTCGAGAAGCTTGGCCGCCTCGAGCACGCGGGAGGCGCGCTCGTCTTTGTTGATGCCCGCGATTTTGAGCGCGAAGCCCATGTTCTCGGCCACCGTCATGTGCGGGTACAGCGCGTAGTTCTGGAAGACCATCGCAATGTCTCGGTCTTTCGGTGGTACGTCGGTGACGTTGCGGTCGCCGATCAGGATGTTGCCTTCGTTGACCTCTTCGAGGCCCGCGAGCATGCGAAGGCTTGTCGACTTGCCGCACCCCGAGGGGCCGACCAACACGAGGAATTCGCCGTCGGCGACCGAGAGATCGAGGGCATCTACTGCCGGCTTGGTCGAGCCAGGGTAGAGGCGGGTTGCCTTGTCGAACGTAACTGATGCCATGAGTTTTATTGCTCCTTCACCGGCAGGTACGTGCCGGACGATCCTTAGTGAATGGATGAGATGACTGTGCCACCGCCCATCAGTATGACACCCGAAGCAGGGTCGCGGCGGCCGGAGTTGGGCTTTTTCCAGCGATCCCTCGTACAATTCGACAGGCATGCCGTTCTCGGTGTGCAGCTACCGCCCTGATGAATGAGGATCGATTGACCAACGGCACACCAAGCCACAGCCGGCTCTCGAAGAACGAGAAACGTGAAGCCGCCCGCGAAAAGGCCCGGATTCTTCGCGTCGAACAGAAGAAGAAGGATCAACGCACGAAGTTCCTCCTTCAAGGCGGGATTATCCTCGCAGTCCTCGCGGTCGCGGCCATCATCGCGCTGGTGCTCGTCAACTCGGTCCGTCCGGTGGGTCCTGGCCCTCGCAACATGGCCAGCGACGGAATCCAGGTTGGTCAGGGCAACATCGCCACCGTGACCCCGGCACTGAAGCCGGATGCCGATCCGGTGCCGAATGTTCGGGACGAGGCATCCGGGGTCCTGGATATCCAGGTCTACGTCGACTATCTCTGCCCGGTCTGCGGAGACTTTGAGAAGACCAACGGTGAGTACATCGCCAGCCTCATCGAAAACGGGAAGACGACCGTCGAGACGCACCCGATCACCATCCTGGATCGACTGTCGCAGGGCACCAAATACTCGACCAGGGCAGCGAACGCGGCCGCGTGCGTCGCCAACTACTCTCCCGACCAGTTCTACGACTTCAACACTCGGATGTTCATGAATCAACCCGCCGAGAACTCAGTCGGGCTGAGCGACGATGAGCTCATCAAGTTCACCACGCAGGCGAAGGTGGATGCCGCCAGTGACATCTCCACGTGCATCACCGACCAGAAGTTCAAGGGCTGGGTGAACGCCTCGACCGCGCGTGCGCTGAACGGGCCGATCCCCACCGCGAACATCACGAAGGTGGAAGGAACGCCCACCGTGATCGTCAACGGACTCAAGTACGAAGGCTCGGTCTCGGATCTCGCCTCCTTCCAGGCATTTGTGCTCCAGGCCGCCGGCGCCGACTTCAACGAGAGCTCCACGCCCACGCCCACGCCGACCGCAACCCCGTAGCTCCGATCGATTCGGCGGTCACCGTCGTCACGCACATCGGTACGTGACGAGGGCGATCGTCTTTGTCCCCGGCCCTCGCAGTCGAGATATCAGTCGGAGTACAGTGGAAACGAGCTGACCACGCACTGCTGGGCTGTCACGGCCCACGCTCACGTGGCAGATCAACCTCATGAGACGTTCCGGGCCGCTGCACAGCACCCGGCTAGACCGCCCGCCTACCACGGACGGAGAGGAGGCGACCATGACGGAATGTTGTGACACCAGTTGCTGCACAGCGGGATGCGCCGAAGGCTGCATCTGCTGCTGACCACCTCTGGCAGGAAGCCCCCGGTCGACACTGTTGCCCGGGGGTTTTCGCATGTAGAGACGGGATGGTTCAGTGCCCGTGGCGGTGGTGGGCGTCCGGGTAGTGCTCGTGCTCGTGTGTCATCGGCTCGTGAGAGTGCTCGTGGCGGTGACGCAGCCCGACAGCAACAGGTTCATCGTGAGGGTGCTGGTGATGTTCGTCGTGAGTGTGCCAGTGCTCGTGGACGATGGCGTCGTGCGTGTGCTCATGCTCGTGGCGCTCGCTCAGGTGCAACCAGACCCCGACGGCCATCAGGGCCGCGGCGATCACCAGGGGGATCGTGATGGATGCCCCCAACGCGATCGCGAGCACGGCGCCGAAGAAGGGGGCAACAGAGAAGTACGCTCCGGCCCGGGCGGTTCCCAGATGCCGCATCGCCACGATGAACAGCACCAGGCTTACGCCGTAGGCGAAGAATCCGACGATCATCGCTGCGGCAACACTCGGCAGCGCCGGAACCTGGCTCCCGAGCAGCAGTGCGATCGTCAGGTTCACCGGCCCGGCAACACCTCCCTTCACGGCCGCGAGCCAGGTGGCATCCGTGAGCGAGATCTTTCGGGTGAGGTTATTGTCGATGCCCCAGCACAGGCATGCCGCGAGGATGGCGAGCGCGGGCCACGCCGACCCGAGTTCGGCGCCCGTGGGGATGCTGAGGACAACCGCACCAGCGACGATCACGGCCATCCCGATCGCAATCCGACGATCGAAGTTCTCCCGGAATACGAACCAGGCCAGCAGGGCCGTGAACACGCCCTCGGCATTCAGAAGCAGGGATGCCCCGGTCGCCGGCATGTTCGCGAGTCCGAACATCAGCAGCACGGGCCCCAGCACGCCACCGAAGCCGATCGCTCCCACGAGGGGAAGGATCTCAGGGCGGGCCAGGTGCGGACGGCGAGCTCTGGCGATGAGGCGGTACAGCCCCAGCCCGAGACCGGACCCTAGGTAGAGCAGTCCAGCGAGCATCCACGGGCTGGTCGATCCGAGCAGGATCTTTGCAAAGGGGGTGCCCGCGCCGAACAGGATCGCGGCACCGATCCCGGATTGGACGCCGACATGGCGCAGACTCGACAGTGGCATGTATCCATGGTGCACCACGTGTGGTTGACACGGTAGCCGGCTCCCTCGGCATACGATTCAGAACGTGACGCTGTGCCCTCGGCGCGGACGACGTTGTCAACCGGGCCACCCGGTGGCCCCACCCAGGCGAAAGAAGACGAGTGAGCGCAAGCACCAGAGAACAGGCAATCGTCGATGCGTCGGCGCGGCTCGTCAGCGTCGTTCGAGTTGTGGAGAATTTTCGTGACGCGGTCGCGGTTCGGGCGGGCTTTGCAGATACTGACTTCAAGGCGCTGGCGCGGGTGTCGGACGCGGGCCAGCTCACACCGAAGGATCTTTCGCTTTCTCTCGACATCACCACGGGTGCCGTGACGGCAATCTCGGATCGCCTGGTGACCAGCGGGCACCTGGAGCGTGTGCCGAACCCCGAGGATCGACGGAGCCTGCTGCTTCGGGCAACACCTCGAGGTAGAGCGGTGATCGAGTCGGGTAAGGAAGGCTTCCACGATGCGATCACCGAAGCCCTGTCGACTGCTTCGCTGCCCGAGCTTCGGCAGTTCATCACCCTGCTTGAGAAAACGACCGAGTCTCTGTCAGCGGTAACGAGCAAGTAGCGTCCGGGCTCGTAAGATACACGCCGGGGTTTGTTTGTCGAGCCCTTTACATCGGATGCATGTAGCTTGATAATTGAGAAGCTTAAAAGCTGAATTACCCGAATTCACACCACAGTATTGCGACTTCGCACCGAGAGGTTTTAATGCATCTGCTGACGATAAACGGATCCCAGTTTCGACTGTCGACCGTCGAGGAGCTCATCGCGACGAAGGCCGCACTGGAAGTCGTCGCACTCGGCGGGGGAGGATTCGTCGATGTCCGCGCGGAAGGCCGCAATACGGTCAGCGTTCTCGTGACGCCACTCAGTGCGATTCACATCCACAATCGGGACGGTGGTGCGGCGATGGCGATGGCTAGCAGGCCAGTGGATATGGCGTGGCTCGACGACATTTGAGCAACACGCCGCGACGGTGCCACAACTACCCAGGCCAAGTCCAGGTCCTGCACCATAGCTGACTCGCAGCATTTACGCCGGGTTCACCGCATGCAGCTCAGCGAGAGTAGGCGGCGTCGCTCCGCTCTTGCCGACGGTCAGCGCCGCGCACAGGGTCGCACTGTTCGCGACATCCGTCACAATGTCGAGAGGGATGTTCTTGAGCAACGCACGCCCGGTGCCGAGATAACCGCGCTCGCCCAGGGCCGCGATGAGCCCCGACATGAACGCATCACCGGCGCCAATGGTGTCTGCCACCGGCACGCTGAGGGCGGCAATCGTCACCATCCCCGCCGTGCAGGCCGCCACGGCGCCGTTCGCGCCGTCGGTCACGACAACCAGTGACGGCCCCCGGGACATCCATTCGACTGCCACTTCGGCTGCCGTGCGACCAGGACACAGCCAGTGCACATCCTCAAGGCTGGCCTTCACGACGTCGCTGGCCGAAACGTGCCTGCGCACCGCGTCAAGCGTGGCGTGACGGTCGGCGAGAAATTGCGGCCGGATGTTCGGGTCATAGCTCACCGTAGCTGAGGCACGAACGGCCTCGACCCACTGTTCGACCTTCGCGGCACCGGGAGAGAGAAGGGCCGCGATCGAGCCAAAATGCAGATGTTTCACCCCGTGAGGATTCACCTCCGGAGGCAGATTCCATTCGACATCGAATTGGTAGCTCGCCGCTCCCGACGCATCGATGGTCGCTGTCGCCGTCGACGTCGCGAGCTGATCCACCGAACCGGCGGCGAGGGTCACCCCGGCGTCATCAAGCCGCTGGCGCACTCGATTGCCGCGATCGTCAGCGCCCAGCCTGGTCAGGAATGTGGTGGGAACCTCGAGCAGTGCGAGCCCCGCGCTCACATTCATGGGACTGCCTCCGGGGTACTCCCGTGACCCGTCCGCCGTGACCACCACATCCATCAGGGCTTCGCCGATGACGAGGGTGGTGCCGCCCTCGGTGCCCATGGTCGCCTCAGAAGCCGTCACTGTGCACCCTTCCCAGTTACCTCAGTGTGGCACCCAGACATTCGTGCTGCCGACGGGGAACCTCGTCCGGGGCTCCATGGGAACCGCGGTGTCTCGCCGGCTGAACACGACTACGGTGCGCTCAGTGTTGCGAACCGGCCTCCGCAAACGAGTCCTGGGATTCGAGCAGCGCCCTGCACATCAGGAGCGTCTCACGGAGCGTGTCCGATGTCCGGTCGGATGGGGCATCCAGGGAGTCGAGCGCGCCGTTGATGAGGCCTATCGCCTCGACGACGTTCGCCGGCACCGGTGAGACCTTCCAGAGCAGGGCAACCCGATCCGGAAAGTATCGGTAAACCGATCCTATTGACACTCCCGCGAGCTCGGCGACGTGGCTCGTGCTGAACCGGTCGCGGCCAAACCGGTTGATCGCCGTGAGTGCCGCTGCCTCGATTCTTTCGATCGTCAATTGTGAACGTACCTGGGTGGGGCTATTTCTCGGGATGAACTGTGACACCGGAACTCCTCTTCGTGCGGATCAGCACACACCTCGTGGTTCTCGAGGGCTGCACATACATCAGAATCTAAGTAACTTAGCATTCAAACTATCCTGTCTGCCTATAGTCGGAATCCGGCCAAGATTATTTAGGTGACGGGGCCCAATGACGCCGACGAAGCAGAGCTCGTGCTGTTCTTCAATTCCACGAGGATCGTGTGCGTGGGAGTGCGACCAATATTCAGCCCGCTATGAGACTGGGCAGGAAGCCACACGGCGCTACCCGCGGCGAGGGTCACATCGCGGCTATGCTCGCCGCTGGTGAGGCGTCGGTCGAAGTCGGTGAGCGTCACCATGACAGTGGCGGGATGGTCGTGAGGCGTGGTCGCCTGCCCGGGAGTGTCCCGGTACTCCAGCACGCGCACATCGTCATTTTCCCAGAGGGTGCGATAAAATTCGGGGTTTGAAATAGTGGGATCGGTGTCTTCCATATGCGCACGGTACTCTCACCGCCGGGTCGGCGGCACCCCCCCACCGCAGCTAGCGACGTGCGGGTTGGTCGCGTACGGCTCCTGGTCGTAAGTCAATTCTCCGCAATAGCTGGGCGTTGAGCGCGACCACCACGGTCGACGCCGACATGAGCAGCGCGCCCACCTCCATGGGCAGTACGAAGCCGATCGGCGCGAGCACCCCGGCCGCCAGTGGGACAGAGATCAGGTTGTATCCCGCGGCCCACCATAGATTCTGCTTCATCTTGCTGTAGCTCCTCCGCGAGAGCTCAATGACCGACAGTACCGAGCGCGGGTCGTCGCTGGCGAGGATGACACCGGCCGAGGCTATCGCCACATCGGTGCCGGCACCGATGGCGATACCCACGTCTGCCTGCGCGAGCGCGGGGGCGTCGTTGACGCCATCGCCGACCATGGCGACCTTGCGGCCCTCCCGCTGGAGTTCCGAGACCTTGGCCGACTTGTCTTCGGGGTGCACCCCGGCGAAAACCCGGTCGATACCCAGCTCTGTCGCGACCGATGTCGCGACGGCCTCCGCGTCACCCGTGATCATGACGACCTGGATGCCGAGCTCGTGCAACGCATCCACAGCCTGCCGGGACTCTTCGCGAATCTCGTCGGTGAGGCCGATTGCTCCGATGACCTTGCCCTCGGCCAGCACGTGGAGGATGATCGCGCCGTCACTGCTCCACGGTTCGGAGACGGGCAACGGCTGCGCGCCATGTGCTCGCAGCATTGCGGGGCCGCCCACCGAAATCGAGCGCCCCTCTACCGACGCCGAGACGCCGACCGCTGTCGAGGCCAGAAACTCTGTGGCACGGGCCACCGTGAGCGTGCGCCGTCCCGCCTCGTGCACGATTGCCTTGGCGAGAGGATGTTCGCTGTCGCTCTCCGTCGCTGCCGCCCATCGGATGAGGTCGTCTTCACCGACGCCATCCACGACGGCCACTCGCGAGACAACAGGCTCGCCCTTGGTCAGGGTGCCCGTCTTATCAAACAACACTGTGTCGATCGTGCGCATACTCTCCAGTGCCAGCCGGTCTTTGACCAGCACGCCCGCATTGGCTGCCTTTTCGGTAGAGATTGCGACCACCAGCGGAATAGCGAGCCCGAGCGCGTGAGGGCAGGCGATCACCAGCACGGTGATGGTGCGAACGATGGCATCGTTCGGGCTTCCCACAAGGGTCCACACAATGGCGGTGATGACTCCGGCGCCGAGCGCAAACCAGAACAGCCAGCTCGCCGCCCGGTCGGCAATCCGCTGGGCGGGTGAACTGGAGTTCTGCGCCTCTGCCACGAGGCGTTGGATGCCCGCCAGCGCGGTATCCGCTCCCACCGCCGTGACCTCGACCCGGAGTGCCATGTCCGTGGCCACCGTTCCCGCGATGACGTGTGATCCGGGCGCCCGGCTCACAGGACGGGACTCCCCGGTGATCATGGATTCATCGACATCCGCCGTGCCTTCGATCACCGTTCCATCGGCGGGTACCCGTCCCCCCGGACGCACGATCGTGACATCCCCGATCCTGAGTTCTGAGGGCGCGATGGTCGTGACGGTATCGCCATCCACTCGTTCTGCCTCATCAGGCAGCAGTGCGGCCAGGGATTCCAGCGCGGTGGAGGTCTGGGCAAGCGAGCGCATCTCGACCCAGTGGCCCAGAAGCATGATCACGATGAGCAGCGCCAGCTCCCACCAGAAGTCGAGTTCCCGGTCGAGGATGCCCAGGCTCGCGCCCCAGGAGGCGAGGAACGCCACGGTGATCGCGAGAGAAATGAGGAGCATCATGCCGGGCTTGCGCGCACGAAGTTCGGAGACCGCCCCGACCAGGAACGGGCGGCCGCCCCACACGTACATCACTGTCCCGAGGATGGGTGAAATCCACGCCACCGGAGCAAATTTGGGAAGCGGGTATCCGAGGAGCATGGCGAACATGGGGCTGAAGGCCACCACGGGAACCGCGATCACCAGCATGATCCAGAACAGCCGCCGGAATTGCCCGACGTGATCTGCGTGGCCCGTGTGGCTGTCGTGCCCGTGAGTTTGTGGGGGATGGTGCCCGACGGGATGCTCCTGCGTTTCGCTCATCGTGTCAGGTTATACCCCCTGGGGGTATAGTTCAATGGGAGTCAGCCTCCAAACTGGGGCAAGCACCGATCGGGCATCTACGCTGGAGGAGTACCCGAGGAAGGAGTTGAGTCGAATGTCTGCATCCCCGTTCGCGTCGACTCATCGGCCCCCGAGTGTTCGATACCTGCTTCTCGCCCTCGTCGCGGTTCCTGTGATCGTGCTCGGTATCCTCGCCATGCACTTCCTGGCTAGTGGATCTCTGGCTGCCGGTTCTCTGGGAGGCACCGCTCTTGGCGAGTCCACCTCGACGCACGCCATGGTGGAGTCTGGGCACACCCATCCGGGCGCCCCAGAGACAGCGCCGGCAGCACCCGCTGATGACTGCGACGGCATGTGTGCCGCGGGTCACAATATGCCGGACCACAGCCTCATGGCAATGGTGTGCGTCCTCGCGCTCATGATCTACATGCTTCTCTTTATGGTTCCTGTGACTTGGGCGAGGTGGGCATCAAGCGGTGCCCTGCCGAGGTCTTTAGCAGCCTTGCTCGCCACCCTGGCTCCACGGTCGCCGCCCTCTCTCAGCATGCTTTCCCTCAGTCGAAGGTGATCAACCGTCTGGCAATCCAGACACTCGCCGAAAGGCGAACCCCTCACTTCACTCGACCATAAGGAAAGACATCACCATGAATACTCGAACACTCACGCTGCTCGCCGCAGCGCTCGCCACCACCATCGCGCTAGCCGGATGCAGTGTCGGCAATACGGGCTCGAACTCCGATCCCGGTTCTTCATCCACCTCTACTGAGGCGTTCAACAATCCCGACGTGACCTTTGTCATGGGGATGGTTCCACACCACGAGCAGGCGGTAGAAATGTCGCAGATGATTCTGGACAAGGATGGCATCGACCCGAGGGTCGCCGAACTGGCCCAGCAGATCAAGGATGCGCAGGGTCCCGAAATCGACCTGATGAACTCCTGGCTGGATGCCTGGGGCGCGGGCGGATCGATGGGAGGGATGAATCACGACATGGGCGGAATGATGTCGGATGACGACATGGCCGCACTCGACGCGGCCAGCGGCGCTGATGCATCATCCTTGTTCCTCACGCAGATGACGGCTCATCACCAGGGAGCCATCATGATGGCGGAGATGGAACTGAAGATGGGCGAAAACCCAGGCACACTGGAGCTCGCCCAGAAGATCATCGACAGCCAGACCGCCGAGATCGCCACCATGAAGAAGATCCTCGACAGCCTCTAACGATCGGGGTCGGGCGTGCTGGCATACGGCAGCGCGCCCGACTCGGCGCGGTTCTCAGCGGTCGAGCCCTAGCGCGTGGCGACTCTGCAGTCGGCTTCGGACTACTCGTCGGGCAACGATGCAACGCCCACGAGTATGAGTTTGTTATTGGCCAGCGGTTGGAGCCTGAATAGGTCAGCCGAGTGATGTGCAGTATTGACTAGGCAGTTCTACCAGCGCAGTGCCAGAGAAGAATCGGAATGCCGATCGCGGCGAGAAGAGTCCACTCAAGCCGCGACTGTCCACGCCCTGGGGGGTACGTACGCCGTCGGCACGAGATCCATACAGTGAGATTGGCAGACCGTGGCGTTGACGCCTAACGACGCAGCGGAGCGCCGGGGCATGCCAGTACCAACGCCGTGCGGGATGTGCCATACATCTGCCATAGGTCCCGGAAACGGTGGGTGGGTGCCCTGGAGTCGTGCGGCAGATTCGAACCGACGACCCCCGCTTTACAAGAGCGAATTGGACCCCTGAAGTAGCAGGTAGGCGTGCCAAACTTCCGCGGAATTCAGCGGTTTATGGTGACCTTGGGCACTCCCCGCAATCAGCGGGCGCTCCTCGGTTGTGGGCAAAGTGTGGGCAACCTCAGATTCTTGTCGAGAATGTGATGCGTGGTGTATCAAGACATCTCTGACGAAACTGCATCAGGACATCCCTGACAGTTGATGTATTAGTACATCCTGACAATCGACGGTTTCGTCCGGCGGTTGGTGCTGTATGGGTGCGCTACTCCGAGATATTTCGTGCAGGTTCGCGGCCAGAACCAACTCATTTCGAAAGCTGGCGTGCGCGATGGTTCCCGTCGATCCCTAGAAACGGAAGTTTATTTAGTCGCCGATATGGGTGGTCCGGGTTGGTCATCCATGACGACACCTTCCTCATCGTCAGCCTCACTAGCGAACTCCGTGTACGCGGTGCCGTATAGGTCGCAGCCCAGCGTTCCCAGATCGGCCATGAGCTTTGCCTCAATCTCGAAACCGCCTTGAGCGGAGACTTCCCCACTCCAGCGGATGATCGTGTCGTATCGGGGACGAAGAGCGGCCAAGGGACCGGACAAGTCGCGGATGTCGGCGACGAGTGCTCTCAGTGCAGCGAAGCCCGTAGTGTCGTTGGGCTCGATCTTCGACTTATCAGGTTCATAGCTCCACATCGAGCGTTTGTAAGGCGCGAACTCCTGCGTCTTTCCAATGTGACGATCACCCTTTTCGTGAGTGGATTTTGGTACGAGACCGAGCATCGCGCTGACGTGGGCGGAAGTGCCCGTGTCGGAGTAGATCGAGAGGGTTGCAATGCTCCAACGCGCCACGAACGACCTCTCTCTTCTCGCACTGCTCACTAAATATGGACACGCGCTCGAGAATTTGCGTGACCCGCTCAGAATGACAGAACCTCGCGGGCCGCGGTGCTCACGTTGCTTGATTGTGACATCGGGCCTAACAGTCATTGCCACCCGCCACGGATCAGGAGAACAGCGAACGATCGCGAGTCCCTCCCGCATCAACGACACCGACACGATCCCTGAAACATCGAGCCAGAAGTTTCTGGACCAACCAGCCCCGAAGTGTCAGAGATCTGTTGAGGCGAATCCGTCAGGGGTGTCCTGATAAATCACAGCTGGAAATACTGTCACCCTAGGATTGCGGCATGCCACCGACCACGCGTGTTCTTTCTCAGGGAGAGCCCATGCAGCTCGGGGCTCCTGATGCACCTTTGAGTTTCGAGCGGCCGGCCAGGGACCGTCCCGCAGGCGAGGGGCCCGGTCTTCGCCGCTTGCGACTCGATGGCAAGGATGCATTCGACTTGAGTTTCTGGTGCGGCACGTGCCCTCTCGTTTTCGAGCGACTCGAAGGGTCGAATCGCACACTGTCAAGTGAGGACCTGCAGGCGCGGCTCAACGCCGGGCTCTCGATGATCGATAACGACGTTCTTGGTGCAGCATCGCTCTTGGTCCCAGACGCGACTTACCTCCCGATGTTGCTGGCCGTAAGGCCGAAGCTGGTGATGCCGTCGGGGAAGTCCGACTACTTCGCACACGAGCAGGTCGCACATCGGGGTATCGATAGCTTCTGGGGACTACCGCAGTACCCCAAGACGCCGTACTACCGCGCTGGAAGTTGGCAGCCTGGCGACCATGACTTTCTGTTTGAGTTCATTGTCCCGATGCTCCCGCCCACCTGGAACGATCGAGACCAAGTCGCGCGGTATGAACAGCAGCTTCGCTCTGGCGCGAAGCCAACAATTTTGGCGCTGTCCATTCTTGATCGCACGCAGCCCTTCGATAGCTTCGACGCGCATTCCGGCCTCATGCACTTCGTGCTGGACGGCCATCACAAGCTCGAGGCGGCTGCGCGCCTCAAGACGGAGATCACCATTCTGTCGCTGCTCTCAATCGACGACAGCTTGGCGCTGCGGGACGATGTTCAGCGGATTCCCGAATTGATCGAGTCTCGCCCGAAACGACTGTAGGCAGCGTCGGGCCCTTCCTTTGGGTATTCCCAAGGCTGGAATGGGCAAAGGAATAGTTGGAGGGGCAAAACCCCTGATCAGCCGCCACCCCCGCGCTGCG
>NZ_JANLVV010000065.1:0-20345 GCF_031364185.1 Salinibacterium sp.
CGCGATTCGCGACGACCTCGAGGTGTCGGCAGGCTTCAGCTCCGACGTGGAGGCCGAGGCTGCGGCGACCGTTGCCGCGGCGTCGCTTCCGACCGACGACCAGAGCGCTGTCGAGTTTGTGACCATCGACCCTGAGGGAGCAACCGACCTCGACCAGGCCGTGCACCTGTCACGACGTGGGGAGGGGTACCTGGTCAGGTACGCGATCGCCGAAGTGCCGGCGTTCGTGACGCCCGGTGGTGCCGTTGACACCGAAGCGCGACGGCGCGGTCAGACCCTGTACGCGCCCGACGGTCGCATCCCGCTGCATCCGACCGTGATCAGTGAGGGAGCAGCGTCGTTGCTCGAAGGCCAGCGTCGCGGGGCGTTTGTGTGGAGCTTCGAGTTGGATGCCGCGGCCAACGTCACCGCTACAACCCTGGCTAGGGCGCAGGTGCGGTCGCGGCACCAGTATTCGTACGCCGAGGTGCAGGCGCTCATCGACGACGGAACCGCCGTCGACTCGTTGCTCCTGCTCAGGGAGGTCGGCGTCAAGCGCATCCAGCTGGAGCGTGAGCGCGGGGGAGCCAGCCTGAACCGACCCGATGAGGAGGTCGAGTTCGTCGCGGGGCAGTACGTGCTGGTGCGCCGCAGCCCGCTGCCCGTTGAGGAGTGGAACGCGCAGATCTCCCTGATGACCGGTATGGCGGCCGCAGCGATCATGATCAAGGGCGGCATAGGCATCCTGCGCACGATGCCTGCGCCCGAGACCGAGACCCTGGAGAACTTTCGCCGACAGGTAGCTGCTCTTGGATGCCCGTGGCCGGTAACACAGCCCTACGGCGAGTACCTGCGAAGCATCGACCGCGACGACCCGCGAGGACTTGCCGCGATTCACGCGGCGGCGTCGCTGTTCCGCGGTGCCGGATACACGGCATTCGATGGCGAGGTGCCCGAGGGGCTGGTTCAGGCCGCGGTTGCTGCGCCCTACGCGCACACCACGGCGCCCCTGCGCCGACTCGTTGATCGCTTCGTGCTCATTACCTGCGAGGCACTGGTTGCAGGCACGCCGGTGCCGAGCTGGGTGCGGGAGGCGCTGCCCACCCTGCCTAAGCTGATGAGCCGCGCGGACTCCGTGGCCTCGGGGCTCGATCGGGCGTCGGTGGATGCGATCGAAGCCGCACTTCTTGCGGCCCGGGTCGGCGAGACCTTCGACGCGGTGGTGATCTCGGTGAGGAACGGCGGCGGAGGGTCACAGCCGTCGGGAATCATCCAGCTGACCGACCCGGTGGTCACCGCGCGGGTTGAGGGTGCCGTGGTGGCGGGGGAGTCCATAAGGGTGATGCTCGAGTCAGCTGACATCGCTACGGGTGCCGTAGTATTTCGCGCCTGAGCGCACCCTGATCTGCCCGGTCGCGACCACTGTCTCGAATCTCCCCGTCGCGGCGAGACCACCGTTCGTCGCAGGCACGACACCACCTGCCGCAGGCTTGGGTCGCTGCCGCGGCGCAGCTTTTATTGTCAGGGAACGCAGTGTCGCGAACAACAGGAGATGATCATGTCGAAAACCCTCACGAATCCGTCCCCGCAGTCTGGTGGTGAGGCCCTGCCTGGCGCCCTGCCACCCGTATCCATCGACCAGGTGCAGTCGAACAGAAAAAAGTGGACGCCCGCAAAGATCGTGCTCTGGGTCGCCATCGCGCTGCTCGGCGGAGTCGCCTGGACGATGCTGGCCATTGTGCGCGGAGAGACCGTCAACGCGATCTGGTTCGTGTTCGCCGCGATCTGCACCTACCTGATCGGCTACCGTTTCTACTCGAAAGTCATTCAGAAATTCATCACGAAACCGGATGACACGAGGGCGACGCCCGCCGAGTACAAGGCCGATGGCAAGGACTTCGTGCAGACCGACCGGCGGGTGCTGTTCGGCCACCACTTCGCGGCGATCGCCGGCGCGGGGCCACTGGTCGGCCCGGTGCTCGCCGCCCAGATGGGCTTCCTGCCCGGCACGATCTGGATCATCGTCGGCGTGATCTTCGCCGGCGCAGTGCAGGACTACCTGGTGCTGTTCTTCTCCACCCGGCGCGGCGGCCGATCGCTCGGCCAGATGGCTCGCGACGAGCTGGGCCGGGTGGGCGGGACCGCGGCGATCGTGGCATCCCTGCTCATCATGATCATCATCATCGCCATCCTCGCGCTGGTCGTTGTCAACGCGCTCGCGGCCAGCCCCTGGGGCGTGTTTAGCGTGGCCATGACCATCCCGATTGCGATCTTCATGGGGCTGTACCTGCGTTTCCTCCGGCCCGGTCGCATCACCGAGGTGTCGATCATCGGCTTCGTGCTGCTGATGCTCGCCATTGTCGGTGGCGGCTGGGTCTCGAACACCCCGTGGGGTGTCGCACTTTTCACCCTCGACCGCACCACCCTCGCCTGGGCGCTCATCATCTACGGCTTCATCGCCGCGATCCTGCCCGTGTGGCTGTTGCTGGCTCCCCGTGATTACCTCTCAACCTTCATGAAGATCGGTGTGATCGGGATGCTTGCTGCCGCAATCATCATCGTGCGCCCCGAGATTTCGGTGCCGGCGTTCAGCCAGTTCGCCGGTGGTGAGACCGGACCGGTCTTTCCCGGCTCGCTATTCCCCTTCCTCTTCGTCACCATCGCCTGCGGCGCCCTGTCGGGGTTCCACGCCCTGATTGCCTCTGGGACGACGCCGAAACTGCTACAGAAGGAACGCCAGTCGCGCTTCATCGGGTACGGCGGCATGCTCATGGAATCGTTCGTCGCGATCATGGCGCTTGTCGCCGCAATCTCTCTCGACCAGGGAATCTACTTCGCCATGAACTCCTCGGCCGCCGCCACCGGCGGCACCGTGGAAGGCGCGGTCGCGTGGGTCAACTCCCTCGGCATCACCGGCGTGAACCTGACCCCGGATGTGCTCACCCAGACTGCGCAAAATGTGGGTGAGGAATCCATCGTGTCGCGCACCGGTGGAGCACCGACGCTCGCTCTAGGCCTCGCCAACATCATGCAGCAGTTGATCGGCGGCAGCGGACTGATGGCCTTCTGGTATCACTTCGCGATCATGTTTGAGGCACTCTTCATCCTGACGGCGGTGGATGCTGGCACCCGCGTCTCGCGCTTCCAGCTGCAGGACAGCATCGGAAACCTCATCCCGAAGTTCAAGAACACGTCGTGGCAGCCCGGAGTGCTCATATCTACCGCGATCATGGTCGCGGGCTGGGGCGCGATCCTGCTCATGGGCGTCACCGACCCGCTGGGCGGCATCAACACCCTCTTCCCCCTGTTCGGCATCGCGAATCAACTGCTTGCCGCAATTGCCCTCTCCGTGTGCCTGGCGATCGTGGCGAAGACAGGTGCATTCACGTGGTTG
Source organism: Salinibacterium sp. (assembly GCF_031364185.1). NCBI lineage: Bacteria > Bacillati > Actinomycetota > Actinomycetes > Micrococcales > Microbacteriaceae > Salinibacterium > Salinibacterium sp. The sequence goes on from NZ_JANLVV010000065.1 coordinate 3,374, forward strand.
TGGATCATCGCGCTGCCGCTGGCCTTCGTCTCGGTGGTCACCGTGACCGCATCGCTGTTGAAGATCTTCTCCCCGGTGCCCGCGGTCGGATACTGGGCCAATAACGCCGCGTTCCGCGGGGCGCTCGACGCCGGTGAGACCAGTTTTGGCAACGCCGCCACGGTGGAGGCCATGGAGGCCGTGGTGAGGAACACGACCATCCAGGGCTCCCTGTCGATCATCTTCGTCACGCTCGCGATCACCGTCATCATCAGCTCTGTCGTGGCGACGGTGACGTCATGGCGCAGCGGTGGGGGCCCGAGCAACGAGGACCCGCGGGTGGAGTCACGCGTCTTCGCGCCGAGCGGACTCATCGCCACGGCCGAAGAACGAGAGATCCAGGCCCAATGGGATGCGCTGCCCGCTGAGCGTCGACCCATCGTCACGAGCGGCCACTGACATGGCACCCGGGATGCCGGCAGCGATCCAGTGGATGACCCGTCGCGCACGATCCGTGAGCTGGTACATCACCTCGCTCATGGGCGATCGCGCGTACGACACCTACGTCGATCACCTCGCTGCGCGGCATCCCGGGATCGCTCCGGTAGACGAGCGTGCATTCTGGGTCGCCCGGTACCGCGAGCAGGAGGCAAATCCCGGTGCCCGATGCTGCTGAACGGGTGATCGGGCGGCGCACTGGTTATGCTGCGTAAATGGTGGATTCGACGCTGATCGCCGCGCTCGCGGGGGCGCTGGTCGGCGCCATCCTGACCCTCGCGGTGGTCATCGTGTGGAGATTCGCGCGCGGCTCTCGTGAGCTCGGCAGCGACGGCGAGCAGGCGACCTATCGCACATTGCACCTCGCGTCACGGGCGGCGGAACACCTGCGGGGAGGCCTCGCCGACGATGACGCGGTGCGGGCCGCCCGTCACCTGCGCACGCTGCTCGGCTGTGACATCCTCGCCATCGCGGATGCCAGGGGTTCGGTCGCGATCGACGGTTCCGGTGAGTCTCTGCGGCCGTTCGTGGCATCCATTGTCGATGTGCCGTTCGATGGTGCGCGCACGAAAGTTGTGGCGGTTCCTCCCAGCGCCAGGGTTGCGACGCCCTGGGCTATCGCCGCACCGATCATCGTCGACGGTTGCCTTGCCGGCGTCGTCATCGCGTTCGCGGCCTCCAGACATGCTCCGCTGGTTCGCGCGACGGGGGAGGTCGCGAGATGGGTCACGGCCCAGTTGCGCCTCGGTGATCTGGAGGCATCCCGAACGGCGCTGGCCGAGGCCCAGTTGCGCTCGCTCCGGTCACAGATCAGCCCACACTTCATTTACAACGCTCTCAACGCCATCGCCGCCTTCATCATCACCGACCCGCCGAAGGCCCGCGAACTGGTGATCGAGTTTGCCGACTTCACCCGCTACTCCTTCCGGCGGGCGGGGGACTTCACGACCGTTGCGGAGGAGCTGCGAAGCATCCACTCATATCTCGTCCTGGAGCGTGCCCGGTTCGGTGACCGCCTGGAGGTAACCCTGCGGATCGCGCCCGAGACGCTCTCGGCGGTAATTCCGTTCCTGTCGGTGCAGCCACTCGTGGAGAACTCGGTGCGGCACGGACTGGAGGCCCGTGAGCGTGGGGGTCGGATCACCATCAGCACAGAGGAGATCGGCGCGAATGTGCAGATCGTCGTCGAAGACAACGGCGTGGGTATGGACCCGGATCACCTGGAGGCCCATCTCGGTCGCCAGACCGAGCACGAGTCTGGCGGCGAAGACCACATCGGATTGCGCAACGTCGACACCAGGCTGCGCCGAGTGTACGGCGACGAGTACGGGCTGGTCATTGAAACAAATGTCGGCGCCGGAACGCTAGTGCGCATGAACGTGCCGCGATCCCAGCCCATGCATCACGCCCAGCTCGCCCCCGACACGGTGACGGGCGCGGCGTTATGATCGACGTGCTGATCGCCGATGATGAAGAGCCAGCGCTGGAAGCCCTTGAGTTCCTGCTTCGCCGTGACCCCCGCATTGCCCTCATTAGACGCGCCAACACCAGCGCTGGGGCGCTGCAGATTCTCACCAGCGAGAAAGTGGATGCCGCGTTGCTCGACATCCACATGCCCGGGCTGTCTGGCTTCGACCTGGCGCGGGCAATCAACCGTTTCGCCTCACCGCCGGTGATCGTGTTCGTGACCGCGGACGAGGAGACTGCGGTTGACGCGTTCGACCTGGACGCCACCGACTACCTGCTGAAGCCCGTGCGCCAGGACAGGCTCGCGCGAGCCGTCTCCCGCATCGAGGCCGCCCTCGCGCCCGGCGTGCCCGCGAAGCAGGATGATGAGGTGATCACCGTCATCCGTGGTGCCACCATTCGGCGCATCCGGCGCAGTGATGTTCGCTATGTGCAGGCTCAGGGCGACTATGCCCGGCTGCATACCGACGACGATAGCTACATCGTTCGCATTCCGATCACCGACCTCTGTGAGCAGTGGTCGGGCTCCGGTTTCCTGCGCGTTCATCGGTCGTTTCTGGTCGCTCTGGCCAGCGTCACGAGCGTGCGGGTCGGGTCGAACCCGGTCGTCACGGTCGGCGGCGTCGACCTGCCCGTGAGCCGGCGCCTGCTGCCGGCGGTGCGCGATGCCTTCGAGGCCAGAGGCGGGCGGCCGTGACAGTGCCGGAACCGCCGCCACTTCCCCGTCGTCGGGTCACCGCCCCACAACGCTCGATGCGCGCAAGCCCCGAACCCCGGTCTGCCGATCCCGGTATTCCGGATGCCAGCGCGGTGTACCTGGGCACCCTGATACGTGCGCAGCTCAGGCTGGCAACCACGCTCGCCATCGGTTTCGTGCTGACCCTGGCCGCGGCATCCGTCGCCATCGCCGTCATCCCGGTGCTCCAGGTGGCGACGATCTTCGGCGTGCCCTGGTCATGGGTGCTGCAGGCGTACGGCATGTACCCCCTCGTGGCGCTTTTTGCGCTGGTGTACGTGCGCGCCGCCGGCCGAAACGAGCAGCGCTATCGCTCACTGGAGACCCGCAGGTGAACCCCGTGCTTTCGGTGGTGGCGATCGCGTTCGTCGTTATCGCCACGGTCGTCATCGGGTTTTTCGGCCTGCGAATCTCGCGGACCACCGACGACTTCCTCGTCGCCTCGCGCACGGTGCGACCGTGGTGGAACGCCTCGGCGATCAGCGGTGAGTACCTGTCGGCGGCAACCTTCCTGGGCCTGGCGGGGCTCGTGCTGCTGGCGGGCTCCAGGGCGTTCTGGTTTCCGATCGGCTACTGCGCCGGATACCTCGCGCTGCTGCTCTTCGTCGCCGCACCGCTGCGCCGCAGCGGTGCTCGCACCATCCCGGACTTCATCGATGCGCGGCTGGATTCGCGGGCCGCCCGCAGGCTCACCAGCGTGCTCGTCGTACTGATCGCATGGCTGTACATCGTTCCGCAATTCCACGGCGCCGCGCTCACCATCAACGTTGTCACCGGTGCGCCGCCGTGGGTGGGTTCGGTCGGCGTGGCGATCATCGTGGCGGTGATTGTGGCGGCCGGGGGGATGCGCTCCATCACCTTTGTGCAGGGATTTCACTATTGGCTAAAACTCACCGCCCTCGGTGTCCCGGTCATTTTCCTGCTCCTTGCGACGGGTGATGTGAACACCACGATCGATCCGACGCTTGTGTTTCCGCTCGAGGACGGGCCGGGGGGCCAGGACCTTTACCGCACGGTCTCGCTCGTGCTCGCCCTGCTTCTGGGAACGATGGGCCTGCCGCACGTGCTTGTCCGCTTCTACACGAGCCCAGACGGACCATCCGCTCGACGCACGACGGTCATTGTCATCGTCATGATCAGTGCGTTCTACATGCTGTCGTCCACCATGGGGCTGATTGCTCGGCGCTTTGCGGGCGATCTCGCTGATCCGTCTACCGCAGATTCCGTGGTGCTGCTGTTGCCCTCTCGGCTGATCCCCGGGCTGGGGGGAGAGCTGATTACCGCCCTGATCATCGCGGGAGCCTTTGCCGCATTCATCTCCACTGCCTCCGGGCTGGTGGTCTCCATCGCGGGGGTCGTCAGCCAGGAAGTGCTGGGCGGCGGAGTGCGCGCATTCCGAGTGTCGGCACTGGCGAGCGTGGTCGTGCCCCTACTTGTGACCTTCGTCACTGTTCCGAGGGGGCTGACCAGCAGCGTCGGCCTCGTGTTTCTTGTCGCGGCGTCCAGCCTGTCGCCGGTGCTGCTGCTGGGGGTCTGGTGGCGAGGGCTCACCGCTCGGGGCGCTATCGCCGGCATGCTCGTGGGCAGCGGATCCGTCGCCGCCGCCCTCGTGGTGACGGCCACCGGCGCCGTGCGCGATCCGGTGCTCCAGTCTGCGCTCGCCCAGCCCGCCGCGTGGATTGTGCCGCTCGCGACAGCGACAAGTGTCGTCGCGTCGCTCGCGACCAGGCGGCTGCCATCGAATCGAGTTGATCGATTCTTCCTGCGGTTGCACGCGCCCGAGCGCTGACTCGTCCATCTCATCAGTCGACCGCGGCGCGCTTCCTGAATGCCGAGAGGTACCGCCGCTTCGGCGCGCATCGAATCCACCGCGGAAGACGGGGATAGAGGGCGCGGGCGAGTCGCACCAGTCGGCGGTAGCGACGTTCGTCGAAGGGCAGGTCGTACGCGCCGCGCAATTCCGGGTTCAGCAGACCCGCGGTGAGCAGCCTGACGGTGGGCATTGCAGTGCGCAGCCACCACGGTCCGGTTGAGGGATGAAGCAGCTCCCGCGCCACGCCCCTGGCAACGTCATCCACCCGAAGTGCCTGCTCGGCCCTGCTCCAGTATCGCGCGAAGGCCGCGCTGTCAGCGGGCCACATCGCCCGGGGAACCCCGAGCGCCGTCGCGATCACCGAGTAGTCCGCCAGCAGTGACTCCGCGTCCGCCGTGTTGATTGGGCCGTACACCAGCTCGCGAATTCGCATCGACGTGTCGTACAGGGTTGCCGCGACCCACAGCTGCAGGGTGTCATCCCGTGCGTCATACGGCACGGGGCCGCCGGGTGCGGAGCGCACGGGAGCGTGCGCGGTGCCCACCATTCTTGCCACGCGCCGAGACTCCTCGGGGGTGCCGTAGACGATCACGTAAAGGTAGGTGAGAGTGCCGTGGAGTCGGTCGAGCGGTCGGCGCGTGAAATCGCTGTGCTCGGCCACACCGTGCCCCACTCCGGGATTGGCGAGTTGCAGCAGGATGGCACGGGCACCTCCCGCCAACAGGATGCCCTCGGCCGAGACATCCCCGATCCGCAGGGGTTGGGGCAGGCGCTGGCGCATGGCTCCATTGTCTCGCTCTCGGCACGAGGTCGTGGTGCCGGTGCCGCAAAAGGTGATGTCAGTTCCGACTGACGTCAGTCTGAACTGACATCACCGTTGTACAGGTCGGCCCCGCGGCGTGAGGCGCGGCAAACGCACCTTCCGCACCAATGAAATGGTGCCGTCGCCGCACCTCACAGATAAGTCGAACGGCCTGAGCGGCAAAAGTCGAGCGGCCCGGCCACCCACCAGGATCCGCGGAACTTGTGTACGCGGCATCCACCTCGAATCAGGTCGCCTGTCAGAGCGAGTAAGCTTTCAGATGGCTAAAGTGTCTTGATGCCGAGCTAATTCGGGGAAAAGCACAAGCCATTCAACCGACACCGATCGCTACGATTGCGAGAGTTACGTGGATCTTTTCGAGTACCAGGCTCGAGACCTGTTCGAATCCTATGGAGTGCCTGTTCTTGCCGGCATCATCGCCGACACACCGGCCGAGGCGAAGGCGGCGGCCGAGAAGATCGGCGGCACCGTTGTCGTCAAGGCACAGGTCAAGGCCGGAGGTCGCGGCAAGGCCGGCGGCGTCAAGGTTGTGCATAATCCCGAGGATGCCGCCACCGCGGCCGAGGCCATTCTCGGCCTCGAGATCAAGGGGCTCACCGTCAACCGCGTCATGGTCGCCCAGGGTGCCCGCATTGACAAGGAGTACTTCTTCTCGATCCTGCTCGACCGCGCCAACCGCTCCTACCTGTCGCTGTGCAGCGTCGAGGGTGGAATGGAGATCGAGGAGCTCGCCGTCGAGCGTCCTGACGCCCTCGCGAAGATCGAGGTCGACCCGCTCGGCGGAATCGACCTCGCCAAAGCGACCGAGATCGCGCTCGCGGGCGGCTTCGACGCCGAGATCGCGGCCAAGGTCGCGCCGGTTCTCGTGAAGCTCTATGAGGTATTCAAGGGTGAGGATGCCACGCTCGTCGAGGTCAACCCGCTGGTACTCACCGAAGTCGGCCAGGTTCTCGCCCTCGACGGCAAGGTCACGCTCGACGAGAACGCCGCGTTCCGCCACCCGAACCATGAGGCACTCGAGGATGCGGCCGCCGCAGACCCGCTAGAGGCCAAGGCGAAGGCGAACGACCTCAACTACGTCAAGCTCGACGGCGAGGTCGGCATCATCGGCAACGGCGCCGGGCTCGTGATGTCCACTCTCGACGTGGTCAGCTACGCGGGTGAGAAGCACGGCGGCGTGCGACCTGCCAACTTCCTCGATATCGGCGGCGGAGCATCGGCCGAGGTGATGGCCGCCGGCCTCGACGTCATCCTCGGTGACCCCCAGGTGAAGAGCGTATTCGTCAACGTCTTCGGCGGTATCACCGCCTGTGACGCCGTCGCGAACGGCATCGTCGGCGCCCTGAAGGTGCTGGGCGATACCGCGAGCAAGCCACTGGTGGTGCGGCTCGACGGCAATAAGGTCGACGAGGGCCGAGCCATCCTGACCGCAGCAAACAACCCGCTGGTTACCCTGGCGGACACCATGGACGAGGGCGCCGATAAGGCCGCCGAGCTGGCTTCGAAGTAAGGGAAACAGGACATGTCGATCTTTCTCAATAAAGGCTCCAGGGTCATCGTGCAGGGCATCACCGGCGGCGAGGGCACCAAGCACACCGCACTGATGCTGAAGGCGGGCACCCAGGTTGTTGGTGGCGTGAACGCCCGCAAAGCAGGCACGACGGTCTCACATGATGGCGGCGTTGAGCTGCCCGTGTTCGGCACGGTGACCGAGGCGATGGATGCCACAGCGGCCGACGTCTCGATCGTGTTTGTCCCTCCCGCTTTCGCCAAAGACGCCGTGGTGGAGGCCATCGAGGCGGGCATGCCGCTGGTCGTGGTGATCACCGAGGGAATCCCCGTGCAGGACTCCGCGGAGTTCTGGGCGCTCGCGAAAGCCAAGGGCAATAAGACCCGCATCATCGGACCGAACTGCCCCGGCATCATCACCCCCGGAGAGTCGCTCGTCGGCATCACTCCGGCCACGATCACGGGCAAGGGCCCGGTCGGTCTCGTCTCGAAGTCCGGAACCCTGACGTACCAGATGATGTACGAGCTGCGCGACCTCGGCTTCTCCACGGCAATCGGTATCGGCGGCGACCCCATCGTCGGCACGACCCATATCGACGCCCTCGAGGCATTCGAGGCCGACCCCGAGACGAAGGCGATCGTGATGATCGGTGAAATCGGGGGAGACGCCGAAGAGCGCGCTGCCGACTACATCAAGGCCAACATGACCAAGCCCGTCGTCGCCTACGTCGCCGGCTTCACCGCCCCCGAGGGTAAGACGATGGGCCATGCCGGCGCGATTGTCTCCGCCGGTGCCGGAACAGCCCAGGGCAAGAAGGAGGCCCTCGAGGCCGCCGGTGTCAAGGTGGGCAAGACGCCCAGCGAGACTGCGACCCTGCTGCGCGAGGTGTTGGCAGCGCTGTAGGGCCGCGTCGCGCGGCTCATAAAGGCTGCCTTCTTGGATGCCTGGGCGTTTATGCTTGACGAACGTCCTGAGGAGTTGTGTGTGAACCGTCGTCTCTCTGCGCTTGCCGTCATTGGTTCGCTTGCGCTCGTCCTGTCTGGCTGCACTTTTATTTCACCGGCGCCCGTGCCGTCTGCGACGCAGGGGCCGACGCCGACCGATAAGGCAGGTTTCTACGGTCAGACCCTGGTCTGGACCGAGTGCGGGAAGGGCCTCGAATGCGCGACCGCCAAGGCCCCCATCGACTGGGATGCCCCGGCAGGCGGTGCGATCGACCTCGCCTTGGTCAAACATCCCGCCAGCGGCACAGCGCAAGGTTCCCTGCTGGTGAACCCCGGCGGCCCGGGCGGCTCGGGTTGGGACTTTGTGCAGGGCAGTGGCGATGCCGTCGCCGGGGCGCCGGTAGTCGAGAACTTCGACGTGGTGGGATGGGATCCACGTGGAGTCGGCCAGTCCACCCCCGTCACGTGTTTCACCGACCCGAAAGACACCGATAAGACGCTGTATGGCACCTACTCCAGCCCCTACGACACGCAGGGCTGGATCGACGAGCTGACGGTCGAGGAGCAGTCGTTCGCCGACGCCTGCAAGAAGAACACCGGTGACCTGCTCGGGAACGTCGACACGGTGAGCAACGCCCGCGACATGGACATGCTGCGCGCCGCCCTCGGCGACAAGAAGCTCAACTACCTGGGCTACTCCTATGGCACGTACTTCGGTACCGTGTATGCCGAGTTGTTCCCCGAGAACGTGGGCCGTCTGGTGCTTGACGGGGCCGTAGACCCCCTGCAGAGCGATTTCGAGAGCCTGAAATTCCAGATGGCGGGCTTCGACAGTGCGTTCCGCGCCTACCTGCAATCGTGCCTCGATGGTAAGGGCTGCCCATTTACGGGGACTGTGGATGACGCCGCGCTGCAGGTGCGCACCATCCTCGACGGCATCGACGCGCTCGGTCTGGTCAACGGCGACGGCAGGGTGCTTGATTCCGCGACGCTGGCCACAGGAATCCTGGGCAATTTGTATTCGGAGTCGTACTGGCCCGACATGACCACGATGTTTGCCGGCCTCGCGGACGGTGACCCCGCATTGTCGTTCACGAGCGCAGACAGCTACAACTCACGAAATGACGACGGCTCGTACCAGAGCAACTCCTACGAGGTCTATGTCGCCGCGACCTGCGTCGACGGTGATTTTGCGTCTGACCCGGCAACCACCTTGGATCGCATCGCCGAGATCGATGTGGCCGCCCCCATCCTGGGCAAATACGCCACCTACGACGATTTCGCCGTACTCGACATTGCGTGCTCTGCCTGGCCGTACCCGCGGGCAGACCTGCCAACCGCGTTCGACGCTGAGGGGGCCGCACCCATCCTGGTGATCGGCACCACCAACGACCCTGCAACGCCCTACGCATCGTCGGTTTCTCTCGCCAAACAGCTGTCCAGTGGAGTGCTGATCAGCTACAAGGGCGAGGGGCACACGATCTACAACCAGGGCGTAGCGTGCATCGACGATGTCGTCGACGCGTACTTTGTGAAGGGGACGGTGCCCGCGGCAGACCCGATGTGCTAGCGGTCGATTCGTTAGTCGTCGAGGGTGACCCGACGTGACACCGGCGGTGGCCACGCGGTCGCCCCGAGCTCGCGGGAGATGTTCCGTGCGGTCTCGCGCAGGTCGTTGAGCACGTTGTCTTCCGGAGGCCATTCGCTGGAGGGCATCACGACCGCGACGGCGGCGATCACACTTCCGCTGCGGTCGACGACGGGGGCAGCGACCGACGATTCGCCCAGCACGGCCTCGTCTTCCTCCATCGCGATTCCGCGATCCGCGACCTGGGCGAACTGCAGGATTAGTTTCGCCGGGTCGGTCACCGTGTCACCCGTGAGGCTCCTCAGCGGGCGCGAGAGTATGTCATCCGCGGCATCGGGGTTGTAGGTCAGCAGCACTTTGCCCATTGCCGAGGCATGGGCGGGAATGGACAGCCCGGTCTCGGGCATCTGCTCGCTGCCATCAGGCCTGAGATTGTGGTGGATGATGATGACCTCGTCGAAGAGCTCGGCACCGAGGCGGGTCGACAGCCCAGTCCGGCGAGAGAGTTCCCTGGTCCAGCGCATCGCGCGCGCCCGCACGTCGAGTGTGTCGAGATAGACATTGGACAGCTTGAGCAGCGCAGGGCCGAGCATATAGCGATTGCCGTTGGGCTCTTTTGCTACGAGACCGTGCGACTGCAGCGACTTCACTATCCCGTGCACGGTCGACGGGGGCAGTTCGAGTGCGGTGGCAAGTTCGGTGATACCGAGGTGGCGAGCGCCCTGCAGAGAGGACAGCACCTTCGCTGCTCGGTCGATCGACTGGATCAAGGCCATCCCTCTGGTCGTATTTCTTTCATTATGGGGGCTACATCGTCGTATTTCGTTCACGATGGGTCTTGACATCACCCCCATTTTGGTAGCATATTCGACATTACCGAATACAATTCCAATATTTTGGGATGACCCGGCTCCCGCCGTACTCGGTATCCCGCACGTTCAAAGGAGAACAATGGATGAGAACAAGCAGTGGCAAAAGCTCGCTGCAGAATTTCTTGGAACAGCCTTCCTCGTCTTCATCGGGGTTGGTTCTGTGCCAGCAACACTCATCGTCAATGGCGATGCTCCCTTCACCATGGCAAGCCTCGGATTCATATCGTTGGCGTTCGGCACGGTCGTCATCGCGACGGTGTACATCTTCGGATACATCTCGGGTAACCACATCAACCCGGCCGTCACGCTGGGTCTTGCGGTCACCGGAAAGTTCCCGTGGCGCGAGGTTCCCGGCTACCTGGCGGCACAGCTGCTCGGTGCGATCCTCGGTTCGTTCGCGATCGTCGGCGTGCTCGGCCCGAAGGCCAGCGAAGTAGGGCTCGGCGTGGCCTCCTACGGCCCCACCGTCCCGATTTATCAGGCGTTCATCGCCGAATTCGTCGGTACCTTCATCCTGGTCTTCACGGTGTTCGGGGTCATCCACCGCAAGGCCAGCCCCGGATTCGCCGGGCTTGTGATCGGCTTCGTCGTGTTCGCGGCGATCATCCCGGTCGCTCCCGCCACGGGCGCATCCATCAACCCCGCCCGCACCACCGGACCGATGCTCGTGCAGCAGCTGCTCGGCGGAGAAGTGCAGTGGGAACAGTGGCCGGTGTACGTGATCGCCGAACTGCTGGCCGGCGTCGCGGCCGCCCTGCTGTTCGGGCTGATCTCACGCACGCAGGCAGACAACACCACCCTCACCGAAGCACTCACCGAAGAGAAGGCCAAGTAATGAAGAAGCTCATCAACGCACCCGAGGCCGTGCTGGCAGACGCGCTCGTCGGCGTCGCGGCCGCGCATCCGGAGTTGAATGTCGACCACGTCAATCGCATCATCTACCGCGGAACGCGTACCAAGGCAGGCAAGGTCGCCCTGATTTCGGGCGGAGGAAGCGGGCACGAGCCCCTGCACGGCGGCTTCGTCGGATTCGGGATGCTCGATGCCGCCTGTGCCGGCGAGGTCTTCACTTCTCCGACCCCCGACCAGATGCAGGAGGCCACGAAGGTAGCGGATTCCGGCGCCGGAGTGCTGCACATCGTGAAGAACTACACGGGCGACGTGATGAACTTCGAGATGGCGGCCGAGATGGCCGAGGCCGAGACCGGCGTCAAGGTCTCCGCGGTCGTGGTCAACGACGACGTTGCAGTGGAGGACTCTACCTGGACGGCCGGTCGCCGCGGGGTAGGAACAACCGTACTGCTCGAGAAGATCGTGGGTGCCGCGGCCGAGGAGGGTCACGATCTCGCGGCCATCACCGCGCTGGCGAACCGGGTCAACGAATCCGGACGCTCCATGGGCATGGCCCTGACGAGTTGCACGGTCCCGTCGGCCGGTAAGCCGACCTTCGAGATTCCGGACGACATGATGGAGATCGGCGTGGGCATCCATGGCGAGCCAGGCCGGCACCGCGTCGCACTCGCGGGCGCGGCATCCATCGCCCAGCAATTGGTCGAACCGGTGCTGGCAGATCTCGACTTCACCGGCGGCCCGGTCATCGCGATGCTCAACGGCATGGGCGGCACACCGCTGCTCGAGCTGTACCTGATGTACGGCGAGGTCGCGAAGCTGCTCGAGAAGGCCGGCGTCAGTGTGGCCCGCACCCTCGTGGGCAACTACATCACCAGCCTCGACATGGCCGGCTGCTCGGTGACGTTGCTGAAGGTCGACGATGAATTGCTGAGGCTCTGGGATGCTCCGGTCAACACGTCCGGGCTTCGCTGGGGAGTGTAAAGGTAATGTCAAAAGGCACCGTCTCTCTTGATCAGCTCGTCGACTGGCTCGCCCGGTTTCGTGACCTGGTGACCAAACAGCAGGCCTATCTGACCGAACTGGATTCGGCTATCGGCGACGCCGATCACGGGTCGAATATGACCCGCGGGATGACCGCCGTGATGGAGAAGATCGGTGCCGCACAGTCAGCAGGCACGCCAGCGACCGCCGTCGATGAGCTGTTCAAGTCCGTGGGGATGACCCTCGTGACCTCCGTCGGCGGCGCGAGCGGCCCCCTGTATGGCACCTTTTTTCTCCGGATGGGGATGACCGCGGGGCCGGTCACCACACTCGATGGCGCCGCGCTCTCCGCCGCCCTGCGTGCCGGACTCGGCGGTGTCGTGGCCAGGGGCAGGGCCGAGTCGGGCGATAAGACCATGTTCGACGCGATGGCCCCGGCGTTGGACGCCCTGGATGCGAGTCTTGCCGCCGACGGGGACTGTGCCGCCGCGGCATCCGCAGCCTTTGTCGCGGCCGAGGCGGGCAGGGATGCCACCGAGCCGCTGACCGCTCGCAAAGGTCGGGCCAGCTACCTGGGCGAGCGCAGCGCTGGCCACATCGACCCTGGAGCCACATCGACGGCCCTGCTCTTCGAGGCGCTCACCGGCGCGATTCCGCAGGCGCCGTCGTGATCGGCATCGTCGTGGTCTCGCACAGCCCCGGGCTGGCCGAGGCCGCGGTGCACCTTGCCCTCGAGATGGTGTCCGGCGCACCTCCGCCCATCGCGATCGCGGCGGGAGCTGGGGAGGGTGTGATCGGCACGGATGCCACTAAGGTAGCCGCCGCGATCGACGAGGTCTCGAATCCCGAGGGTGTCATCGTGTTCATGGATCTCGGCTCGGCGGTGCTCAGCGCGACCATGGCACTGGAATTCATCGAGACCAGCACCACCGTGCGCTTGAGCGATGCGCCGTTCGTGGAAGGCATCATTGCGGCGGTGGTACTTGCGGCCGCGGGTGCGGGTCTCGATGAGGTCGAGCGTGAGGCGCACGGTGCAATGGATGCCAAACGCGGGCAGCTCGATCGCCCTGCCCCGGCGCTCGCCACGCCGCCCGCCACGCCGCCCGCCACCGATGCCGTGCACGTCGACGAAACTCTCGTCAACCCCGACGGCCTGCACTCCCGGCCTGCCGCCGCCATGGTGAAGGCCGTCTCCACGTTCGACGCGAAGGTCACTATCGCTGACCTGACGACGGGCACAGGCCCGGTCGCTGCCAACAGCCTCGTCGGCCTGATGTCCTTGGGCAGCAAGACGGGTGACGTCATAAGAATTTCGGCGACCGGGCCGCAGGCTGTCGAAGCGGTGGAGGCACTGCGCGAGATGGTGGTCGACGGTTTCGGCGAGTTGCCGTAGGCGAGGTGAGGTCGCGCTTCGCTGACCACCGAATCGACGCTTACCCGGTAGGCCGCGCCGAGGGCTGCACAATGCACGGGTAGTGTCGCCAAGGTCATGAATCGCCAGCTCACCGCCCTGTTCGCCGCATTCGAGGCGCTGCTCGTGGTGGCGATCGGTGTCGCGATTCCGCTGGTTCCGCTGACACTGCTGTGGGGCATCCAATACGGCCTCGCGATCGACTGGGCCGTGTTCTGGCGAGTCGCGGTAGACACCTGGTTGCTGGGCCATGGTGTGGATATCACGATGATGCTCGACCCCGTGACGGCCACACAATTCGGCTTCCCGACCGCCGGCGCCCCGTTCACGCTGACGATTGCGCTGCTCGGCTTTGCGCTGCTCACGGTGCTTCTCGGCGTCAGGGCCGGTCGTCGGGTCGCCGAAACGCGCTACCGGATCATGGGTGAACTCGTCTCCCTCATCACGTTCGCGCTGGCATCATTCGGTGTCACTTTCTCGGCGCTGCATCCCGAAGCCAGACCCTCGCTCGTGCAGGGCACGCTTTTGCCCACCCTCGTCTTCGCGGTCGGGATGGCGATCGGCGTGCGTCGAACGCGCAACCAAATGGATGACCGTGGCAGCTCGATTCGCGACTGGGTCAACGATTGGCCCGCCACCGTGCGCGCCGTCGTGGTGACAGCCCTTCGAGGGGGAGCCGCGGCCGCCGCCGCCGTGCTCACCCTCGCGGCGGTGGTCACATCGGCCGCCATCCTCGTATCGTATGCGCGGATTATCACGCTCTACGAGAGCCTGCACACCGAGGTTCTGGGTGGTGTCACGATCACCCTCGGCCAGCTCGCGCTGCTGCCGAACCTGGTGATCTACACCGCGAGTTGGCTCGTCGGGCCCGGCTTCGCCCTCGGCACCGGTTCGGCGGTCAGCCCGCTGGCCACGCAGCTCGGGCCCGTTCCGGCCATCCCCGTACTTGGGGCGCTGCCGCCGGGCGAGGTCGCCTTCGGCTTCGTCGGGCTGCTGGTTCCGGTGGTCGTGGGATTCCTCATCGGCGCGATCCTCGGTGTTTCGGCGCGCAGGACACTCGGTGGTCGTGGACTCGTGCTTGCGGCGATCGGCATCGGTGTGGTCGGCGGTGTCATTCTGGGGCTGCTGGCCTGGGCATCCACTGGCTCGGCTGGGCCGGGGCGACTGCAGGATGTTGGGCCGGATCCCCTCGCCGTGGGCGGCTGGGCGATGCTTGAACTGGGGCTGTCGGCGCTGGCCGGCTTGTTCGCCAGCCTGCGGAAAAGCCCCGCGAAGCTCGACGGTCTGCGGCGCTAAGCTTGCGGGGTGCTGTCACTCGTGGTCCTGATTTCGGGGGGCGGGTCGAACCTTCTCGCGTTGCTCGAGGCGGCGGAAGACGCGCAGTTCCCGGCGCGCGTCGTCGCTGTGGGCGCGGATCGTCCCGCAGACGGCTTCGACCATGCCGAGAGATTCGGGGTGCCTACCTTCTCGGTGGCGATGTCAAACTTTTCGGATCGTGACGAGTGGGGCGATGTGCTACTCGAACAGATTCAGGTGTGGCAACCCGATCTGGTCATCCTCAGTGGCTTCATGAAACTGCTTCCCCGGCGGGTCATCGCGGCCCTCTCGCCCAACCTGGTGAACACCCATCCGGCGTACCTGCCCGAATTTCCCGGTGCGCATGGAGTTCGGGATGCGCTCGCCGCCGGCGTCGCTGAGACCGGTGCCAGCGTCATCGTCGTTGACAATGGCGTCGACAGCGGGCCGATCATCTCGCAGGAACGAGTGCCGGTGATGCCGGGTGACACCGAAACTGTGCTTCATGAGCGCATCAAGGCGGTCGAGCGTCGGCTGCTGATCCAGGCTGTGCTCGACATCGCCAATTCCCACATCGACCTGAAGGAGCTCAGTTGAGCGCGGGAGAGCTATGACGGTCGCGAAGCGACCTGCGACCCCAGCGCCGAGGGAGCCCGCGACCGAGGAGACGACTGAATGAGTGCAACGATTCGCAAGGAATCCGACTATCGGAAGCGAGACGTGATCCCCATCACTCGCGCCCTGATCTCGGTGAGTGATAAGACTGCGCTCGTCGAGCTGGCGACCGCCCTCGTCGGTGCCGGGATCGAAATCGTATCGACCGGTTCGACGGCGAAGACTATCGCCGATGCCGGGCTCGCCGTGACTGAGGTCGCCGCGGTTACCGGTTTCCCGGAGTCCCTCGACGGCCGTGTGAGAACCCTGCACCCCGCCATTCACGCCGGGCTGCTTGCCGACCTCCGGCTCGAGTCTCACGAGCGGGAGCTCGCCGAACTCGGCATCGAGGCGTTCCAACTGGTGGTCTCGAACCTGTACCCCTTTGTCGAGACCGTGGCATCCGGCGCCCAGGTCGACGACGTGATCGAGCAAATCGATATCGGCGGCCCCGCACTGGTACGCGCCTCGGCGAAGAACCACGCGAACGTCGCGATCGTCACCAGCCCGGCGAGCTACCCCCAGGTCATCAAGGCGCTCGCCCTGGGGGGAACTACCCTCGCGCAGCGGCAGCGACTGGCAGGCGAAGCATTTATGCACACAGCGGCATATGATGCGGCCGTCGCCGAATATTTTGCTGAAAACGTCGGAATCGCAGCCCATCCGGCCGAGATATCGACCAGCTCGATCCGACTCGACTTCGAGCTCAAAGCCATTCTGCGCTACGGAGAGAATTCCCATCAGACTGCTTCGCTCTTCGTGGAGGAGGGTGGCCAGGGTATCGCCCAGGCCGTTCAGCTGAACGGCAAAGAGATGTCGTACAACAACTACGTCGACGCCGACGCCGCGTTGCGTGCCGCCTATGACTTCGACGAGCCCGCGGTCGCCATCATCAAGCATGCGAACCCCTGCGGAATCGCGGTATCCCGGGGAGCGGGTGACCCGATTGCCTCGGCCCACGCTCGGGCGCACGCCTGTGACCCGGTCTCGGCGTACGGCGGTGTGATTGCGGCAAACAGATCCATCACCCTCAAAGCCGCCCAGTCGATCAAAGACATCTTTACCGAGGTTGTGGTGGCCCCCGACTTCGAGCCCGACGCGCTCGAGCTGCTGCGCTCGAAGAAGAACCTAAGGTTGCTGAAACTGCCCGCGGGCTACAGCAGGGCGCCCCAGGAGTTTCGGCAGATCTCGGGCGGGGCGCTCGTGCAGTCACCGGACACCTACGCAGGCTTCACCTCAGCGGCATGGATGCTCGTGGCCGGAGCCGAAGCGGACGCCCCCACCCGCGCCGATCTCGAGTTCGCATGGCGTGCGGTGCGGGCCGTGAAGTCGAACGCCATCCTGCTCGCTCATGACGGCGCATCCGTCGGGGTCGGAATGGGCCAGGTCAACCGCGCCGACTCATGTCAGCTCGCCGTGACTCGGGCTGGCGACCGCGCGGCAGGTTCGGTAGCCGCCAGTGACGCATTCTTCCCCTTCGCTGACGGGCTCGAGATTCTGCTTGCCGCTGGCGTCACGGCGGTGGTGCAGCCGGGCGGCTCCATCCGC
>NZ_JANLVV010000070.1:0-6046 GCF_031364185.1 Salinibacterium sp.
ATGAACGACAGTCTCACTACGGTGTGGTTCGAGGGCGGCGTGCCCTATGGTCTCATCTGGGAGGGCCGGCACTACCGCGTCACTGACACGCCCACCCACCTCGACGAGCCGCCTCTGCGAGAGACCGATCACAGTCAGGGCTGGCGCTTTCAGGGCACCGACGACGATGAGCTGTCACGCATGTTCGACGTCGTCCGCAACGGGACGAATTGGCAGGTCGTCAGGGTGTACACCTGATATCCAAACGCACCGTGTGACCCGGTCGGTTCCGGATGCGCCCTCAGCCGCGCTTCAATCGCTTCTTCGCGGCGCGCTCCGCCAGGACCGCCACGTAATCATGCACAGGTTTGTCGGCGAGTATCGCGACCTCCTCGCGCACGATCTGCTCAAGATCGTCAACGCTCGCCTTCGGAAACTTCTCCTGAAGCCGACCAACAACCTTTCGGGCGACCTCGTCAGCGTCAAATTCTGTCGTCATACACGCCAGTGTGACACGGGGAGGTTGACGGGGCGTGGTCGGGCCGCACAGCATCACTGAATTAGGGCGAATGGGACTTGAACCCATGACCGACGGATGCGACTGCTGCACGCGCTCCACCACAAATCGGGCGATCTCGACTCGCTTTTTTGGCCCGGCACGTCGCGTGGGCTGCACGGGGTGGAGTGGACCGACGAGAGCTTTTACCGTCCGCGCTTCCGAGCCGCCGCCGAGGCGATCGGTCGCCCGCCCCTGCGGTTCCACGACCTGCGACAGACAGCGGCCAGTCTGTCAGCCGCGTCGGGCATGCCGCTCGAGATGGTCGCCGCCGCCCTCGGGCACCGGCATCACATATAAGGCACACCTGCACTTCTTGCCCGACAAGTGGACACGCTAAATGGCAGGCATAGATGCACTCCTCGCCGCGCCGGACGCACAGGCCACGCCGCTTCGCCGAGCCGGGGACTAACGACTGACCCATACAATTTGGATCGTGGTGATTAGTAAGTATGAGACACTCCTCGCGATCAAGCGCGAGGCTGCCGGACACGGTGGAAAGCCCCTCGGTATTCCTCAGTTCGAGGCGCGGACTGGGATCACGGCTACCGCGTGGCGGGGTCGCTATTGGGCTCGCTGGAGCTAAGCGCTTGCAGAAGCGGGCTTCGAACCAAACGTCTGGAACATCGCTCTCTCCACAGACGACGACTTGAAGTGCGCGTTAGTCGACCTGACGCTAAATCTAGGACACTCGCCGACGCGCGACGAGACTGACCTCCACCATCGATCCGGAGCCGCCATCCCGTTCGCATCGAGTATCAGAAAACGTCTTGGTGCTCGGGACGAGCTGATTGCCCAAGTGGTCGACTTCGCCCTCGCAACTGAGGGATACGACGGTGTGGTTTCCATCCTGCGACCGCACCGCCAACTTCCTCAAGCTCGAACGCTAAAGATCACCCCTGTCGTAACGGGCTATGTGTATTTGACGCACTCTGGCAAGTACTAAAGATCGGCCGATCGAACAGCGTGGGTCGCCGTGCATGCGAGATCGCATTGCAACTACCCGAGCGGCTCGACTTAGTACACGAGATCAAGACGGACGATCCCGAAGGGATTGAGTCCTACCGGCACAAGAGGTTCAGCTCCAAGCGCGCCAACGGGGAGTGGTTCACCTTGAGCACCGACGACGTGAGCGTCTTCAGGCGCCGCTCTTACATGTAGCCAGGTCACCGAGGGCACTGGTTGGCGGTTAGCCCTTTACAGCGGTCGGCGGCTCCACCCACCGCCCGTCTTCTTCTTCGCCGTCATCGGCTTCGTCTCGCGCCTCGGCTTCGTCTCGCGCCTCCGCTCGGGCGATCTCGTAGTCCTCCCACTCGGCAAGACGCTTATGAGCGGCCTCCAACGCGTGGATAAGTTGGTCCTTCTTGGAGTCGTCACGGACTCGTCGGATGTAGGCGGCCATCACTTCGATTGCCTCTGCGGTGAGATAACCGGCTGCATCGCGCAGACGCATCTTGGTAGCGGTCGGATAATGAGATTCGGATTTAACATCGGCTATTGGTCGCGTAGAGTCACGATGCGGCGCATCGCTCGCCGCGCGCTGGCATCTGCGACTAGGCGGGATCTCACATCAAGATCAAGACTGACATTTTCAGTCCAAATCTCCCTCCAATTGCGTCTCCAGCTTGCCCCGCTCACAATGTCACCAATCGTTGGCTTGGCAGCCTGAACTGGACGCTGCAAGCCAGTAAAGCCCTCGAAGAGTTCCCGGGCCGCAACGAGTGAACGCTCGTGCGCGGCTGCGAGCCTCTCACTTTCCAGCCGCTCCTCAGTGGCCTTCGCTTCAGCTTCGAACTGACGCTTCTGAAGGTCACGCCGCACGGTGGCTTGGCGGGATTGACCCCGAAGGGTGAACAATCCACCAGCCAGGCACCAAACAGAGCTGCTGCCGCAGTCCACAACCATGCCCAAACAGTCTCGTCAGCTGTCCATGCCCAGAACCAATCCGATGTCGATCTATTGCAGGTACGTGTGGCAGGCATCCTCCGAGAAGTAATGGCTCCTCGGCACGTTCAAGCCGTGCGCACCGATCGAGAAGGCGGTGCGCTGATGGCGCACGTCGTCACCAGCGAGCGCGCCTCAGGCACGACCTACACGGTGCGCTGGCGCGACGGCTCCCGGTTCCGCCAGCGCACCTTCTCTGTGAAGCGCGAGGCCGAGCGGTTCGCCTCCAAAGTGGAGGATGATATTGCCGTCGGGAACAGCACGGCCCCGTTGATCCGCAACTCCAAACCGTTTCAGCAAGTCGCTGAGGCTTCGCTGACGTCAGCGAGCGGTCGACTGAAGCCGCGAACGTTGGATAGGTATGTGCAGGTCTACCGCCGCCACGTGTTCCCGTATCTTGGGTCGAGGCGCATCGGCTCGATCACCAGCGAGGACGTGGAGCGCTGGATCGCCGAGCTGGCCGTCACTCCGACGGCGCGCAGCGGCATCCCGCTGCACCCGAGCACCGTCAAGCACGCCTTTATCGCGGCCAACAAGGTGTTCCGCTACGCGATCCGGCACCGGCTCATCACGCACAACCCGGCGACCGGGACCGAGCTGCCGCGCGTGCAACACGACGCCACGTTCGCGCCGCAGTTCTTGTCGGGGGCCGAGGTCGAGGCGCTGATGGCGGCGCTGGCCGACTGCACCCCGGACGATGTGTCCGTGATGGTGGCCGCATACTGCGGACTCCGATTGGGCGAGATGCAGGCCCTGAGAGTCGGTGACGTGGACGTGCTGCGGAACTGGATCAAGGTGCAGCGGACGCTCGTGCGGACCAAAGCAGGCTGGCGCGAAGACTCCCCCAAGTCAGCAAACTTCACCCGCGTTGTGCCGATGAATGCCCGCGTCGTGGCAGCGCTCAGCGCTTATCTCGCCGAGCACTCGGAGCGCCACTACCCGAGCGCGCGGCTGTGGCCCGGACGCAACTATGCGGGCGGTGGCGACTGGCGCGGTGGCCTCAACTGGGATAAGCGCATGGACTACGAGAGCTTCTACTGCCGACGCTTCCGCGCCGCTGCCGAGGCGATCGGTCGCCCCGCCCTTCGGTTCCACGACCTACGCCACACAGCGGCCAGCCTGTGGGCCGCGTCTGGCGTGCCGCTGGAGATGGTCGCCGCTGCACTCGGCCACGCCGGAACGTAGGTTACCTACAAGACCTACCTTCACTTCTTCCCCGACCAGTGGTCACGCTACATGGCCGGGATGCACGCGTACCTCGCCGCTCCCGACGCTTAGGTCACGCCGTCGCGTCGAGCCGGGCCTAACCCTCGATGGGGAACTGATTCGCGAAGAGCTGGTCGATGGGAAGGATTGCCGTCGGCTCGGGAATGTAGAGCGTCTTGTCGTTCTTGCGTTCGATTCGTCCGCGAGCCAGCACGGCACGATGGTCGTGCGCCCACACGTAAGCCTGATGCACAATCTCCGATGTCGCGTGAACGGACACGTCCACAATTCGGTTCCTGCGCTCGGTCCGAATGGCGATCTGTCCCGACGGCTCACCCTGCACGTAGTGGATTCGCACGATCTGTCCAGACACGGAGGCGTCTGGCTCTGGCTTGACCTTCGCGAGTTCGAGGGCGACCCTGTTGAGCAACGGAGCAGCTTCATCCGCGATCACAACGCGTTCGGGCACCTCCTTCGGCGTTCCGAGCGCTGGCGACCAAACGAAGGACACGTCAAACGCTGCAACTCCCGCACTGACAACGATCTCTCGAACAGCGGAAACTAGTTCCTTGCTAACTCCACTTTGCACGAGATTCATCACGTCGTCCGGACCGGGTGACGTCTCGGGCTTCACCGCGATGTTGTTCAGGGCGGCAAGAGCACTCGCGAGGGTGTGGGTGACAGATCGTTCGCCCGGCTCGATAGGTACCGCGCCCTCTTCCAGCTCCCCTTCTGCAACCATCGGAGTTACAGGCATCACAATCGGGAGGATGAACGATCCTTGCCGGGTGTGTGCAAGCCGCGCCCGCTTCGCCATCTCATCACCGGGCTTGCTGAAGTTCGCACCGATGAAAGCGCGCGGTTTGCGGGCTGTGGTCGCAGCCGCGCGGACAAGCCGCCGAGCAGAGCCGAGGACTGTGGCGGCTCCTTCGAGGAGAGCGGACTCCTCAAACACATACTGGTCAGCGATGCGATAGTTCTGGGCATCCAAGAACTCGCTCTCCACTGCCTCGGAGATCTTCTCAGTGGACACCTGCAGTTGGCGAGCCAGCCGATCAAGAATCGCTAGGTACTCGAATGAGCCCAACTCGACTTGGAAGGGCACAGCGAGGCTGGGCCCCTCTAAGCGGCCTCCGCCGTCTCGCGTCTCAGCGTTCAAGCGCCATAGTTCACCGGCTTGCCCCGCCTGCCCGGGTGTCCACCCGTGCCTTTTGAGGTAGCTCGCGACGTTGGGGCGCAGGTCTCGTTCTTCGGTCACTAAACACCTCCTCCGTAGATCGCGCGCAGGTCTGATTCCCACGTTGGCAGAGTCGCCGCCGACAGCCGCTGTGCTCTCGGCACTTCAATCTTGTTCGCTGCTGTTACTGCCGCCACGTCGATCCGACACCAGTAGGCGGCTGTCTCGAACATGTGGGTTCCCGCAACGTGGTGATCTAACCAGACGCCGCTGTCACTCGGGACTACGACAACGACGAAGTAGACAGGCACGCGGAGCTTGCCCCATTTTCGCAGCCAGTTTGCCGTGGGGGTGTAGTTCATCGTGAGGCTCGTGCCAGACATCTTGTGACGCTTCGTGGTCTTCACCTGCACGAACACGTCACCATCACCGAAGCCGATTTTGGCATCGACCGCCTGAACGTCCTCCCCGGAGGCCGTTTCGTCAAAGGTGCATCCTGCTTGGCTAGCAAGTGCGCGTAGATAGGTAACGCCGTAGCGAGCTTTGCGCTGGGCCAGATTCAGCAACGGCTCGGCCAGAAAGTCGACGGTCGCAACGCTCGCGGAAGGGGAAGCGGCGGCGTTGGTCACATGTCGATAGTACTGAGGATCGTTCGCTCGTGCGGTGCCCCCAAACATAGGGTTTCGCGGAACAGCTTTGTCGAACTTGGAGTGCTTTTGGATTGCTTTCGGTTTTCGACCTTGCAGCCGGAAGCCCCAACTTCCGCGTAACTCGTTGTAGGGCGGATGGGACTTGAACCCATGACCGACGGATTATGAGTCCGCTGCTCTAACCAGCTGAGCTACCGCCCCGCGCCCGCGTGTGCGAGCGGATTACTACGATACAGGCCCGCGCACCTGCTACCGGCACCCGCGTCGGTACCCCGGTCGGGTCATCCACTGGGGTAAAGTTCACCCCATGCCAATCTCTTGCTGCGTTATGTTCTGGGCGCATCCCGGTATGGAGACAGAGCTGTCTCGCTACCTGGACATCGTCGTCGATCTCGAATCCGAACATGGCGGGCTGGTGCTTCAGCGTGGAGTGACCAATGCGTCGGACGACCAGCCGCTGGAGGTGCACATGCTCCAGTTTCCGTCACTGGATATGTACGACAACTTCATGGGTGATCAGCGGCGAGTCACGAT
>NZ_JANLVV010000089.1:0-13872 GCF_031364185.1 Salinibacterium sp.
GAGTGCTGTGCCCAGCGCCGCGATGGCGCCGGAACCTGCGAGAGGCAAGTCGGTCAGTTGATCAGCAACCACCGACATTTGTTGAGACGCGCTCGTTCTCGGGAAGATTTCGCGGCTAGATGGATAGTAGATATGATGCTAAATGTATAGTTGAACCGCTGCTAGATGTATAGTTTGCGTGATCGAACGGAGGACGAGTGCTTGAGTACATTGAGCGAATCGTTGATCGTGAGCTCGACGAACTGTTCACCGGTCTCGCCGCGATCAGTCTCGACGGGCCCAAAGGTGTGGGCAAGACAGCAACAGCACTTCAGCGCGCCGCCACCACCTACCGCCTCGACACCGCCGCCGACTCTGAACTGATTCGTGCTGCTCCCGAACAGTTAGCAGTTGCTGCCAAACCTGTACTCATTGACGAATGGCAGCGGGTTCCAGAGGTGTGGGATCTGATTCGTCGCTGCACTGACGATGATTCGGCCGGCGGCCAGTTTCTGCTGACCGGAAGCGCGATACCGTCTGGCGCCGCTATCCACTCGGGTGCCGGGCGCATAGTGAGTTTGCGGATGCGTCCGCTATCGCTGGCGGAACGCGAGATCGAGAAGGCCACAGTAAGTCTTGGCGGGCTCCTCGATGGTGCTGGAGGCCCGGTGCGAGGCGAAACCGAGATCGCCCTCATCCACTATGTAAGGGAGATCATCGGGTCTGGTTTCCCCGGGATAAGACCCTTAGCGCCACGTTTGCAGCGCCAGCAACTTGACGGCTATATCTCACGAATCATCGAGCGTGAGTTCGCCGAGCAGGGCCTGCGAGTGAGACGGCCCGCCACTCTCCGATCCTGGCTCGCGGCATACGCATCCGCCACTGGCTCGACCGCGTCGTACTCGACAATTCTGGATGCGGCGACGCCCGGGCTCCCTGACAAACCGACTCGCATAACCACCATGACCTACCGCGACGTGTTATCGCAGTTGTGGCTTCTCGACGAGGTTCCTGCCTGGTATCCGCTGGGTCGAGAGTTCACGCGGCTAGGGAGTGCTCCGAAGCATTTTCTCGCAGACCCTGCTCTTGCGGCTCGCCTCTTGGGAATCACAGAGGATTCGCTACTCGACCCGATGCGCGCTCGTGTGATCGGGCCTCAGGAGGGAACCATCCTCGGGCGTCTCTTCGAGGCGCTGGTCGCCCTCTCGCTTCTCACCTATGCGCAGGCCTCCGAGGCGACTGTCAGCCACTTCCGAACTCGCAACGGAGATCGTGAGGTTGATTTTCTGGTTCAACGTGGCCAATCGATCGTCGCCATCGAGGTGAAACTTAGCATTTCGGTAGGTGACGACGACGTTCGTCATGTGCTGTGGCTCAAGCAACAACTCGGCAGTGCGTTGACCGACATGGTGGTGGTGTATTCCGGCACGCGCGCATATCGACGCTCTGACGGTGTCGCCGTGGTGCCGGCAGCGCTCCTCGGGCCCTAAAAAAATTTGTTGAGGCGCGCTCGTTCTGGGGGTCGGTCTGACAACTCCCACCCGATATCGTTGCGACAGGAGCACGAGAGGATCGAATGAGCAACTTCGACTTCCTGCGCGCAGAGTGGCCACAGATCGCCGAGGAAGCCCGCCGTGCCGAGCACTACACGAACGGCGATCAGCGTTCGTCGCTTTTCTACGCGCGACGTTCCATCGAGCTGATGGTGAACTGGCTCTATGAGGTGGATGCCACGCTCCGCCGCCCCTATAAAGACGACCTTGCGGCACTCACGTTTGAGCCCACCTTCAAGCAGCTTGTCGGGCCCGCCATCATCACCAAGCTCGACCTGATCCGCAAGCTCGGCAACAACGCGGTGCACCGCCCAGCTCCTCCGCGGCCGGGGGAGAGTCTTCAGGTCGTGCGTGAGCTGTTCCACGTGATGGTGTGGGTTGCCACGCGCTACGCACGCACCGCCGATGAGCGGCCGGCGACAGGCATCCAGTTCAACGCCGCAGCACTGCCGCAGCCCCAGGGCAGCACTGTTGCCCGAACCATGGCGCAGCTCACCAAGCTCGCACAGGACGTCGCGAGCAAAGATGCTGAACTCACCGCTGCGCTTGCGAGCAACGAATCGCTGGAAGCTGAAATTGCGACGCTGCGCACTGAGGTGGCTCTGGCGAAGATTGCCAACGCTGCGGTAACAGACACTCACGATTATCGCGAAGACGAGACACGCGACCTGTTCATCGATGTGCTTCTCAAGGAGGCTGGTTGGGCGCTCGACGCGGCCCGAGACAGAGAGTTTGAGGTCGCGGGCATGCCTGGAGGCGGAAAGGGTTTCGTCGACTACGTGCTGTGGGGTGACGACGGCCTGCCGCTGGGGCTGGTCGAGGCGAAACGAGCGCGCAAGGATGCTCTCGCCGGCCAGCAGCAGGCGAAACTCTACGCAGACAGTCTCGAAGCCGCGTACGGTCAACGACCAGTCATCTTTTACACCAACGGCTACGAGCATTTCATCTGGGATGATGCCAGCTACCCGCCCCGTCGCATCGACGGCTTCTACTCCCGTGACCAGCTTGAGTTGCTGATCCAGCGACGCACCACCCGCCGGCCGCTCGGCAGCCTCGAGATCGACGCGTCGATCGTCGAGCGGTACTACCAGACTCGCGCAATCAGGAAAATATCTGAGGCGTTCGAGGCGCAGGAGCGCAAAGCATTGCTGGTGATGGCAACCGGTAGTGGGAAGACCCGCACGGTGATCGCGCTCGCAGACCTGTTAATCCGGGCGAACTGGGCGAAGCGAATCCTGTTCCTGGCCGATCGAATCGCCCTCGTCAGCCAGGCGACTAATGCCTTCAAAACCCAGTTGCCCGACTCAGCCCCGGTCAATCTGGTGACCGACCGCGACACCGATGGGCGCGTGTACGTGTCGACGTACCCGACCATGATGGGGCTCATCGACGGCACCGCTGACGGTCTGAAGCGGTTCGGCCCCGGCTACTTTGACCTCATCGTCGTGGATGAGGCGCACCGCTCGGTCTATCAAAAGTACGGCGCCATCTTCGAGTACTTCGACTCGCTGCTCGTGGGCCTCACCGCGACCCCGAAAGACGAGATCGACCACAATACCTATGGCCTGTTCAACCTCGAGGACGGTGTTCCCACCGACTCCTACGACCTGACGGATGCCATCGCCGAGGGGTACCTGGTGCCTCCGGTGGGCCGCTCAATTGCGACGAAGTTCGTGCGGGAGGGCATCCGGTACGACGACCTGAGCGAGTCTGACAAGGAGGCGTGGGATCTGCTCGACTGGGATGACGGTGTCGTGCCGGTCGAGATCGACTCGAGCGCGATGAACTCCTGGCTGTTCAACATTGACACGGTTGACCTCGTGCTCGAGACCCTCATGACCGAGGGGCGCATGGTGGCCGGCGGCGACCGGCTGGGAAAAACCATCGTGTTTGCGAAGAACAACAAGCACGCCGAGTTCATCGCCGAACGCTTCAACGCGAACTATCCGCAATACAAAGGCGAGTTTGCCCGCGTGATCACCTACGCGCAGAGCTACAACCAGGGCCTGATCGACGCGTTCTCCACGCCCGAATCCTCCCCGCACATCGCCATCTCGGTCGACATGCTCGATACCGGCATCGACGTGCCTGATGTGGTGAACCTGGTTTTCTTCAAGCCGGTTCACTCGAAGACCAAGTATTGGCAGATGGTCGGGCGCGGCACTCGCCTTCGGCCCGATCTCTACGCGCCGGGGGAGCCCAAACAGGACTTTGTCATCTTCGACGTGTGCCAGAACATCGAGTACTTCAACGAGGATCTGCCCTCGGCCGGAACGTCACGGGTGCCATCGCTGCGCTCGCAACTATTCACCTCGCGCCTGCAGCTACTCGCGTCGATCGATTCAGCGCAGGATGACGCCGAGCTCAGCGCCATTCGCGCGGGACTCGTCGCGCGACTTCACGGACAGGTCGCCGGGATGAGCCTCGACAACTTCCTGGTGCGCCGATCACGCCGCGTCGTTGAGCGCTTCGCCGACGCGACAACGTGGCTCAACCCGACCGGGAGCGACTATGAGCAGGCGACCGAACTCGCCGATCTGCCGTCGTCACTCGACGTGCACGACACCGATGAGCTCGCCAAGCGTTTCGACCTGCTCGCACTCCATGCTCAGCTCGGGGTGCTCGGCGGCTCCTCGCCGACCAGCGCAGGCTTCGTCGCCGCGAAGACACGCGTGCAGGCGATCGCGACCGCTCTGGGAAACCAGCGCGGCGTCCCTGTTATTGACAGCAACATCCAGCTCATCGAGGCTGTGGCAAGCGAAGACTGGTGGGTGGATGTCACGGTGCCCATGCTCGAGATGGCGCGAGTTCGACTGCGCAGCCTCGTGCGGTTGATCGATTCCGCTCCGCGCGCCATCATCTACACAGACTTCGCCGACACCGCGGGAGAGTCGGCGGAGATCGAGATTCGCCGGGTCGCCGTCGGTGTCGACCGCGCGAGATTTCGCGATAAGGCCCTTGCCTTCCTGAGCGATCATGAGGACGACGCGGTGCTGTTCAAAGTGAGGCATGGAAAGCAGCTCACTGCGCTGGATCTCGAGCAGCTTGAGGCGATCATGATCGCGAGCGGTCTCGACAAAGCCAACCTGACGAGCGCCGCGCCCGACGGTCTCGGGCTGTTCGTCCGGTCGCTCATCGGCCTCGACCGCGAGGCCGCCACCGAGGCACTGTCGACGTTCACCGCTGGCACAACCTTCACGGCGAGCCAGCTCGACTTCGTCAACCTGCTGGTCGAGCAGCTCACCCAGCGCGGGGTTGTCGGGCCGGAGTTGCTGTTCGAAGCGCCGTTCACCTCGGTGTCGTCGACCGGCCCCGTGACGCTGTTCGGCGACGCGAAAGTGAGTGAACTGTTGGCGGCGCTGAAGCGCATCCGTGGCACGGCCGAGGCGGGCTGATCCCGAGCAGCGTCGTTGCGTACCCTCGAGACTCCAGTACTGACGCCGGCGCGGCGCGGCAAGAAGTGGAGTCTCGGCGGCGTTCCGGTACCCGCGTTTGAGTGCGAGACGCCACTTCGGCCGACCGTCGGCCACGTATAGCGGCGGCAGGGCCGACAAAACCCAGCCATCCGCACCCACCCATCCCTCTGCTAAACTCACAAGGTTGCCGTCTAACGGCCGCGGATCAAGAGAGCTCCCTCACTTCGAGGTGGGCGCCGCGCAACGAGGAGAAAGGGGATCACCTTATGGCTTTAGAAGCCAGTGTCAAGAAGGCGATCATCGACGAGTACGCTACCCACCCAGGTGACACGGGTTCCCCCGAGGTCCAGGTTGCGATGCTGACACACCGCATCAAGGATCTTACGGAGCACCTCAAGGAGCATAAGCACGACCACCACTCGCGTCGTGGCCTGCTGTTGCTCGTTGGCCAGCGTCGTCGCCTGTTGGGCTACCTCCAGGACATCGACATCACGCGCTACCGCGCGCTGATCGAGCGTCTCGGACTGCGCCGCTAATTCCCACTAGCACGGCCGCATGATCGCATCGCGATCCGTCGGAACCGGCAGTCGTGGGCCTGATCGCGTCGAAACTTGGCGAACGGGCCGTCACCTAAGGGTGGCGGCCCGTTTTACGTCTGCGCATGTATGTCTGCGCATGTATGTCTGCGCATGTATATCTGCGCGTTTACGGCTGTGCGGCCGCTTCGCCTCGACGCGGCAGCGCCAGCAGCGTCGTGCAACTGACGACGATGAGCAGGATGCCACCAATCGAGACCAGCGCGAGCACGCCGGCCGCGGGCAGCACGAACATCGCCACCCCCGCCGCGATTGACGCGATGCCGCTCAGCCAGCCGAACCAGCGTGGATGAATGGTTCCCCGCACGCCCCCGGCGAGGTCGACAATCCCCTCGAGGATCCAGCCAGCACCGATGACCACGGCGAGCACGACCAGTGATCGGAACGGGTTCGAGAGGCAGATGATGCCAGCCACGATGATCAGCAGGCCCATGAGGCCGGTGAGCCAACGCATCCCGGTACCCAGTTGGTCAGCGACGAATGCCGCCGTGATGCGGAACAGCCCCGAGGCGATCAGGTAGATCCCGAACAGAATTGCGACAGTGAGCAGGGATGCCCCGGGGAACAGGATGGCGATGATGCCCAGTATCAGCCCGATGACGGCCACGCCGATGAGCTGACCACGGTGCACCCGCAGCATGCCTGGCAGGATGGCCGCCGCACTCGGCGGTGTGTCGTGGCTCGTCATAGGTGTCCTCCCCGTTGTGCCGTGCACCTGCACGTTCATCCATCTTGGCAGTCCCCGCGGGATGAATGGCGGGGTCGAGCGGGTTAGTGTCAGATCATGCCCTCCTCCCAGAAGCTTCTTGCGCTCGGCGACGAGCAGTTCGTCTCCCTCACCACGTTCCGAAAGTCGGGCGTGCCGGTATCAACTCCGGTGTGGATAGCGCGCGACGGTGACTCGCTTGTGGTCACCACACCGGCCAGCAGCGGCAAGGTCAAGCGGTTGCGCAACAGTCCTCGGGTTCAGCTAAGCCCCTGCAGCAGGATGGGCAAGGTCGCAGAAGGCAGTGAATCTACCGAGGCGAATGCTGTGATTCTGGATGACCCGACCACAGTCGATCGTCTCGGAAACGTGTTTCTTGCCAAGTTCAGGCTGCAATACCGCATCTTCATGTGGATCGAGCGTCGCGGAAAAGAAGGCCAGAAGCAGCGCGTCATGCTGAGGATCACCGACGGGGATAGCCTTCAAGCATGAGTCGTCGTGTGGAGTACAACCGGTTCGGTGGGCCTGAAGTTCTTGAGATCGTGCACGTGGAGCCGCCGCATCCCGCGGCAGGCGAGGTGCGGGTGCGCGTGCTCGCTACCGGCATCAATCCGTTTGATGCGAAAGTATTTCGGGGCATGCCCACCTCGAACCCCCAGAGCGTGCAGTTTCCCGTGGGCAACGGCGCAGATTTCGCGGGCGTGATCGACGAACTGGGGGAGGGCGTCACCGCGGTGGGCGTCGGTGACACTGTGATGGGCAGCAGGATGTACTTCGCCCAGGCTGATTTCGTCGTCATCGGCTCCGATGAGGTCAGCCCCGTGCCGGCAGGCATGACCATCGAGCAGGCCGGTTCGCTCGACACCGCCGGCCGTACGGCGTGGGCCAGCGTCGAGTCGCTGCACCTGAGCCCCGATGATGTCGTGCTGGTGAGCGCCGCCGCAGGTGGTGTCGGTGTCATCGCGGTGCAGTTGGCGAAGCGGACGGGAGCCACTGTGATCGGCTCGGCCGGGGCATCCAATCACGAATTTCTGAAGAATCTCGGCGTGATCCCCGTGGAATACGGCGTCGGTCTCGCTGATGCCGTTCGCGCCATTGCGCCGCAGGGCATCACCGCGGCTCTGGACAACTTCGGCCACGGATTCGTGGAGGTCGCGCTTGAACTTGGGGCACCTGCGGCGCGCGTGAACACCATCGCTGATTACGAGGCGCCTGAGAAATACGGGGTCGGCGCCATCGGTGCGGCCGGGGCGAACATCGACGACCTGCGTAAGCTTGCTCAACTCATCGCCGACGGGGATGTCGAGTTCCCGATCGACTCAGTGTTTCCGCTCGAGCGTGTCGGGCATGCCTATGACCGGCTTCTTGCCGGGCACCTGCGCGGCAAGATCGTGCTCGTTACCCAGTAAGCGCCCGTCGGCAGAGTCGCGCCGCGTGTCAGGCCGCGGCGATGGCGACCGCGAGAACGACGCCGGCCGTGAGCGCGGCGAGTGCGATCGCGCAGCCCAGAGTCGCCCAGATCCTGCCGAGGCGCAGGTTACGTCGGAACGAGAACGTGACCGCAACCGCGGTAAGGGCGAAGAACACGAACCCGATAATCGCGCAGAACGTAAAAAACACGATCGCGATCGGTCGACCTGAGCCGGGCTCGGTGGCCCCGATGCTGACGGCCCACAGCACGATTGCCCAGAACCCGGTGATCACCGACAGCACGAAGGCTCCGATACCGAGGGCCGAACCGCGGCGCCCGCGAGTGGGGGCGCGGTCGGCCGGCGTGACGATGATGGGGGTACTCATGGCGCTAGTTTAACGTCGGCGTGAGAAGGCGTCGTCGAAATTTTTTGGGTTCTCTGCATCCAAACGCATCGCTCGAAGGGAACTACTCCATGTCAGGCGAGTTCCGTCCGACCACGAGAGGATGAAAAAGTGCGAAACAAAATTGTTGCGGGCGCCGCTATCGGCGTGCTCGCAGTCGTGGGCATGGCGATGCCCGCCCACGCAATCTCACCCGCCAATGCTGACCTGTCCGTGCTGCACGGCGTTCCCGACCTCCCCGTGGATGTCTATGTCAACGGCAAGCTGACACTGAACGACTTCAAGCCCGGCGATCTCGCTGGCCCGCTCGACCTGCCCGCGGGCAAGTACACGGTCGCGATCACCGCAGCGGATGCCGTGGACGATAAGAAGCCAGTGATCGGGCCGATCGACCTGACCCTCGCGGCGAATACTAGCTACACAGCCGTGGCTCACCTGAAGGCCGATGGCACCCCCACCGCCACGCTGTTTACCAACGACATCAGCAAGATTCCCGCCGGACAGGGCAGGCTCACCGTGCGTCACACCGCCGCGGCCCCTGCCGTGGATGTGCTGGCAAACGGCAAAGCAGCCTTCACCAACCTCACTAACCCGAAAGAGGTGAAGGCCGACCTCCCCGTCGGAACGATCTCGGCAGCGGTCGCCCTCACCGGCACCACCGCTCCGGTAATCGGTCCGGCTGATGTCGCTATCGCGGAAGGCGTCAACACGATCGTCTATGCCTGGGGCAGCGCCACTGGTGGCAACCTCAAGCTGGCCGTCCAGACGATCACCGGGCTCCACTCCACCCCGGGTGGTGTGAACGCCGGTTCTGCTGGCTTCGCGGCAGATCCTGACCCGGCCATGGTGGCCTGGGGCATCGCAGGGTTGATTGCGCTGCTCGCTGCTGCTGGTTTCTCGGTTGCTCGCGTGCGTGCTGCTCGCCAGTCCCGCTAAGCCACGGCTCAAGCAACACATCCAGTAATAACACCCGAATCACAGCAGAAAGCAGGAGGAGCAGCGTGATCGCTCGTGTATCTACGGCCCTTATCATGTTGTTCCTCCTTGCGGGCTGCTCCAGCGCCCCGCTGGAGCAGCTCGCCCCGACCCCCGTATCCACGCCAATACCGGCCCCGACGGCAGAGATTAGTGTTCCGGTCCAGGGCTCGGAGGTGACTCCTCCCGTCGAGTCAAGCCCTCCGGTAAGGATTCAGGTGCCATCCGTGCAGATCGACATCTCGATCCAACCCGTCGGGGTGGGGGATGACGGCGAAATGGCGATCCCGAAAGACATCACCATAGGCGGCTGGTACCAGTACGGTTCTTCCCCCGGAAGTCCGGTCGGATCGACGGTGATTACCGCCCACGTTGATGCGTTCGACCAGGGTCTCGGCCCGTTCGCTTACCTCAAAGAGATGCCAGCAGATGCCGAGGTGATTGTGACGACCGCGGACGGAGTCGATCATCGTTACGTGGTCGCTTCTGTTCAAAATGTGGAAAAGAAACAGCTTCCACTCGACCAGGTATTCGATCGGGCGGGCGCTCCACGCCTCGTTCTGATCACCTGCGGTGGCCAATTTGACCAGAACGTGCTGAACTATTCCGATAACGTCATTGCGATCGCCAACCCGGCGTGATCCACGTGAACGGAATACCGATGACCGCCACCGATGTGGAGGACGAGTCCCGACTCTGCCTTGCTTTCGTGGCGGGGGATGAGAAGGCTCTAGCGGAGGTCTACTCCCGCTGGGCGTCCCTCGTGTATACCCTCGCGCTTCGCTCGCTCGGCGACGTTGGAGACGCCGAGGATGTCACCCAGAAGGTGTTCGTCGCGGCGTGGACGGGGCGTGGAAAATTCGACGTCTCGCGCGCGCGCCTGTCGTCGTGGCTGGTCGGTATCACGAAGAATAAGATTGCGGATACTCATGAAGCCCGTGCTCGCATTCGCCGGCTGCAGCAAGAGCTTGCTGCTACCTCCTCTCTGGGTGAGCGCGTGTCGGAGGAGATCGACCTTGCTGACACCCTTTTGGTCGCGGACGAAATTGCACGACTCGACCCTGAGGCGCAACGAGTGATGCGTCTCGCATTTTTTGACGATCTCACACACAACCAAATTGCTGTCCGCCTCGAACTACCTCTGGGGACGGTCAAAAGCCACATCCGACGCAGCCTGCAGAAGATGCGAAGCCGATTGGAGGCGACCTATGCGACACGTCGATCCTGACATCCTTGCGCTGCTCGCCCTCGGTGAGCATGTCGGTTCTCCGAATGATCGTGCGCACCTGCGCGACTGCGAAGCATGTCGCGCGGAGCTTGACAATCTCGAGCGCACCGCCGTGGTCGGGCGTTCCACGTTTGACGCGGGCGAGCTTCTCGAGCCGCCCGACCGGGTGTGGTCGCGCATCAGCGACGAGTTGGCGCTCGCCGAGGATGCGCCGCTCAATCTCGCCCAGGTTACCGCGCTCGAGTCTCGCCGCTCGCTTCGCGCTCGTCGCCCCCGTCGGTGGATTGCCGCGTTTGCCGCAGCAGCAGCGCTGGTCCTCGTTCTCGGAGGCGTAGGTGCTACCTGGCTGGCGCTTCGTCCCGCGCCGACCACTGTTTTGGCCAGCGCGGCGTTGGATGCATTCCCCGGCTGGACGGGGTCGACGGGGGAGGCCATGGTGAAGCAGCAGCCCGACGGCGCCCGCGTGATTCAGGTCTCGCTCGACACTCCCGGTGATGGCAATGGATACCGCGAGGTATGGCTGATGTCCTCTGATGCGAGTGATCTTGTGAGCCTCGGCGTGGTGCGTGGCACCGCCGGCACGTTTACCGTTCCCGATGGCCTTGACTTGTCGCGATACGACCTTGTCGACATCTCCTCGGAGCCCTACGACGGTGACCCTACCCACTCGGGCGACTCCATCCTGCGTGGTCAGCTGTCCTGAGCGGGCAGTTAACGTGAGTGGACGGCGCTACGCGATACGATCTGGATATGCCTGAACTCGATCGCAACGACCACGGCAAGGGTTCTTTCAGCCAGTACAGGGGTGTGCTGGTTCCTGTGAACGGTAGGGTGCGGATCAGGCTCGCGGGCAGC
The DNA here is from genome assembly GCF_031364185.1 of Salinibacterium sp. Taxonomy (NCBI): domain Bacteria; kingdom Bacillati; phylum Actinomycetota; class Actinomycetes; order Micrococcales; family Microbacteriaceae; genus Salinibacterium; species Salinibacterium sp. The sequence continues at coordinate 11,124 of NZ_JANLVV010000089.1, forward strand.
AACCCCTTCCAGGAGCAACTTCGAGACTTGATCGACAGCGGCGACACTGAACTAGCGACGGCGATCGGTCGGCGTACTCAGCAGCAGGAGGGTGCAGATACCGAGATCGAAGTGAGACTGTTTACCGGTTCCAGGGTCAGTGGCCCCGTCGGATTTGTTCCTCGTGGGCTCGAGTCAGCGGTTGACGAAGCGCTATCCAGGCTGGATGTCACGGGACTCAAGCAGCGAATACCGGTGGAGATCATCCGCAAGGGTGGGCTACTCCGGGTCGAGTTGCTGATGGGCCAGACCCGCTGATGGGCCAGACTCGCTGATCGTCCGGACTCACCAATCGTCCAGATGTGCTGAGGGGCCAGACCTCGGGCTGGAGCTCACCGCAGCTTTGTCCCCCTCAAGGGGGACAATTCGCGTGACAAACGTGATCCAAACCGATATCGTGACCACGTGACAGATGATGGTAAAAACTCGGATTTGAATGCTCTCGGATCCTATGATGCAGAGTGGTTCCTCGCACAACTGACCGGCCGGGACCCCGCCGAGGTTCGAGCCTCTGCGGCTGCTCACCCTGATGTCACGCGCGGCCTGGCAATTCCGGTCTCACTGGCCAAGCCCACTCGGGCGGTCAAACCCGCGCGATCGACAAAGGCCAGACCCGCACCCGATATCGCCGAGCGGACAGTGTCCCCGACACAGGACACTGTGGCGGCACCTGCACCGATACCTGCACCGATACCTGTATCGATACCTGCACCGATACCCGCACTGATACCTGCACTGATACCTGCACTGATACCGATCGCCGCCGCGACTGCCACTGCGACCGTCACTACTGCCACTGAAACCGCGACTGCGACTGCGTCTGCCACTTCCACTGCTACTGCTACTGACCGAGCCAGCGTGCATCGCCTCTCCAAGATCATGCTGGGCTGGCACAGCATCGGAAGTGTCTTCCGAACATTGTCTGCTCCTCGCTACCGTCTTACCGCAATTTCGTCTCTGGCTTTCGTTGTTCTCATTGCAGGTGCGCTTATCGCTGTCGCTCCGGTTCCGGGATCCGCACCTGGGCCCACCGTGGCAGAACCGGTATCCGAAAATCCGGATGGGTTGCAGACCACCGGTGAGGACGACCTCCCCACGCTGCCGTTCCGTGATGGGCCGAACATCCAGTCCGAGTCTGGGGCAATCGGTCTACGAGGGGTCACATCGCAGCCCCGCCGGGACGTGACTGATGAGCCTGACTCCACCGGTTCGGTACGGGGAAATCCCCCCGCTTCGACCATGCCGGCCAACCCTCCCGGCGCGACACCGTCGCCCACCGCGGGCCCGACCGCCGATCCGACCCCGCGACCCACGCCGTCCCCTACTCCAGCTCCCACGCCGACTCCCACTTCTGATCCCACACCCACCCCGGACCCGACGCCCACGCCAACCCCGACGTCCACCCCGGACCCGACGTCTCCTCCGCAACCGACACCTGCTCCGGGATCACAGACACCCTGAGATCGCTCCCCCGAGGATTCCCGAGAAGCGGTGCGCGTCGCCCACCCCGCTGTCCCTCTGCACCGATCGTTCGGCCCTGATCGGTGTTCGGTGTGTGCCGTCGTCGAGGTAATGTGACCATCACCCGGGCCAAGGCCCGAGGCCGAAACCGGCGTGACGACACGCCGTTGCTGGTAGGCTCTCATTGTCGTGCGCGGTACTCCGTGGCACGACAACCGGAGCAGGCAGGCAAGAAGCTGGTCATCGGTGGTGAATTACTGGATGTTATGCCGAATTACGGCACGCGGGCCAGTGTTTTTCTACTGCTGGCCAGAGCAGCATCCACCATTGGATGCGGCGCTAAAGCGCATGAATCGCTGGGATTATCCAGCATGGTGTGTCGCCCCTTTCTTCCCGATCCTGCTCTGCGTTTTAACGAACGCCGATGAGTCGCCAGCCACACGGGCCGGCGACATTAAACAAAGGAGAAACCCCCCTTGGAGGGTCCAGAAATCACGTCAGCCGAAGCCGTTCTCGATAACGGTAAGTTCGGCACCCGCACGGTCCGATTCGAGACCGGTCGACTCGCGCAGCAGGCACAGGGTGCCGTCGCCGCGTATCTCGACGATGACACCATGATCCTTTCCGCTACCAGTGCAGGAAAGCACCCGCGCGACGGGTTTGACTTCTTCCCTCTCACGGTAGACGTGGAAGAGCGTTCATATGCAGCAGGCAAAATCCCCGGAAGCTTTTTCCGCCGCGAAGGTCGTCCGTCAACGGAGGCCATCCTGGTCTGCCGACTGATCGACCGACCGCTGCGCCCGACCTTTGTCGAGGGCCTACGCAACGAGGTCCAGATTGTCATCACGGTGCTGTCCATTGCACCGGATGAGTTCTACGACGCGCTCGCGATTAACGCTGCGTCTCTCAGTACGCAGATCTCCGGCCTTCCGTTCTATGGACCGGTCGGGGGCATCCGCCTCGCCCTCATCTCGGCTCCCGGTGGGGCAGACCAGTGGGTCGCCTTCCCGAAGTACAGCCAGCTCGCTGACGCCGTCTTCGACCTGACCGTCGCCGGCCGGCTCGTCACTGACGAGAACGGCAACGAAGACATCGCCATCATGATGGTGGAGGCCGAAGCCACCGAGGGTAGCTGGGAGCTCATCAAGGCAGGTGCCACGAAGCCGGATGAGGCCATCGTCGCGCAGGGTCTTGAAGCATCCAAGCCGTTCCTCACGCAGCTCATCAAGGCCCAGCTGTCGCTTGCGTC
>NZ_JANLVV010000129.1:0-15378 GCF_031364185.1 Salinibacterium sp.
CTACCTGGGCCTCGCGGATGAGGACTATGACTATGAGCAGGCACCGTCCGCTCCGGTCGCCCCGGTGGCCCACCACACACCCTCTGCTGCCCAGAATCGCGCGCCGGTCACCCCGATGCGTCGTTCGGGCCATTCCCGCCCTGCCGCGGCCGAGATGAATGAAATACTCACGGTCCATCCTCGCCAGTACAAGGATGCGCAGGTGATCGCCGAGAATTTTCGAGAGGGAATACCGGTCATTATCAACCTGTCACAAATGAGCGAGCCGGATGCCCGTCGGCTCATAGACTTCGCTAGCGGCCTCTCGCAGGGTCTGTACGGCAAGATTGAGCGTGTCACGAGCAAGGTATTCCTGCTGTCGCCAGCACACGTCGCCGTGAGCGGTGACCATGCTGAAACCGAATCCGACGTGGACGCGTCGTTCTTTGCACAGCAGTAGCCTGTAGGGGTGCTAGAAGTTTCACCCGTCTCCATCATCGCTCTCGTGATCTCGGTGGCGTTGACGATTTTTTTCATCGTGATGTGGGGGCGATTCATTCTCGATCTGGCGCGCACCTTCGCGCGGCGCTGGCGGCCGCAAGGGCCACTCTTGATACTTGCCGAGGCAATTTTTACTGTCACCGATCCGCCCATCAAGGCTGTGCGACGGGTCGTACCGCCGCTTCGTATCGGCGGGGCGGCGCTCGATTTCTCCTGGAGTATCGTGATGCTCGCGGTGATCATCCTGAGTTCGATCGTGGTGCGATTCGTCGCCTGAGTCCGATTCACTTCGTCAATAGTGCATGGCCCTGTACTCTTAAGGGACAAAAATGCAAGAGATTGACGAACTTCGTGGGACGCGCGTGACTACGGTGCATAGAATGAATTCCGTTAGCTCAACGTTATGTATACGTTGAAGGTCCCGCTAACAACAAGAAAGAGTGTGAGGTGGCGGCGATGGCTTTAACCCCTGAAGACGTGGTGAACAAGCGGTTTCAACCGACTAAGTTCCGAGAAGGATATGACCAGGACGAGGTCGATGACTTTCTTGATGAGGTCGTCGTCGAGCTGCGTCGGCTGAACCAGGAAAACGAGGAGCTTCGCCAGAGGCTCATTGCCAGTGACTCACGCATCAACGACCTGCAGCGTTCCGGAGGGCAGGATGCCCCAGCACAGCCGGCTCCGAGCTTCGTGCAGCAGCCCCAGTTGGCCGTCATTGAGCCCGTTGCCGCGTCCGCTCCGGTAGCCTCACTTCCTGCTCCCGTCTCCACCATGGATAACTCCGACATGGGTGGAACGAATAACCTCCTGCAGTTGGCTCGACGTCTCCACGAGGAGCACGTTCGCGAGGGCGTCGAGAAGCGGGATGCACTCATTGCTGAGGGGCACGCCACCGCTGCCCGGGTCGTCGAAGAGGCCGAGAGCGGTCATCGAGCCCAGATCGAGTCGCTCGTCAAGGAGCGCCAGCAGCTTGAGCATCGGGTGGAAGAGCTTCGTAGTTTCGAGCGTGAGTATCGCCAGAAGCTCAAGGGTTACATTGAGGGCCAGTTGCGCGAGCTTGACAGCGAGAGCAATGTTTTGGTCTCCTCTGGCCCAGCTCCGTCAGGTTCAGGCACGGGAGCGGCCTTTGTCGACTCTCCCGCGGCTGACGCCCAAACTGGCGGCTCCGACTTTGCCGACGCACCGGTCGGTGCAGATCACTCCGCGCAGGATGGCCAGCAGTCATCCGTGAACTACCCCGGTTTTGCCGGAAACTGAACCGCAGCAGGCGACGGCCGGTAAACGCGAGGTCAGCACACGCGCCCTCGTAGTACTGGCCGTTGTTGCTGTGTTGGCGTACTCGCTGGACCGCGTCAGCAAGTCGCTGGTCGTCGAGAACCTCACACTCGGCCAACCAGTGAACGTGATTGGCGAGCTGCTGCAATTGCGTTACGTCGAGAACCCGGGAGCGGCGTTTTCACTGGGTTCGGGCTCCACCTGGGTCTTCGCGATCATCGCCGCGATCGTCGCGGTGTTCATCGTCATCTTCGCCCGGCGTATTCGCTCAACGGCCTGGGCCGTCCTGTTCGGGATGCTCCTGGGCGGCAATCTTGGAAACCTCACGGACCGGCTAACTCGCCCTCCCGGTTTTGGGGTCGGCCATGTCGTTGACTTCCTCCAGGTGTATGCATTCCCCGCGATTTTCAATGTCGCCGACGTAGCGATCGTGTCAAGCATGGGGCTGTTCATCCTGCTGACAATCCGTGGGATCGGCCTTGATGGCACCCGGGCAGCGAAGAGGATGACACCGGTGGATGCGGACGCCCCATCCCATCCGGCGCCATCGGATCCGGCCTGACTCGTGGAATCGCGCAATCTCCACGTCCCTGACGGCCTTGCGGGTGAGCGGGTCGACTCCGCTATCGCGAAGCTCCTCGGATTCTCCAGGACGTTCGCGGCCGAGGTGTCCGAGCTTGGGGGAGTGCAGCTCGACGGCCGTGTGCTTGCCAAATCAGATCGGCTCGTTGCCGGCGGTTGGCTCGAGGTCTCGTGGGTGTCGAAAGTCGAGCCATCGATCATCCCGATTATCGTGGCGGATCTCGGGATCATCTGGGATGACGATGACATCGTCGTCGTGGATAAGCCTGCCGGCGTCGCCGCTCATCCGTCCGTGGGCTGGGACGGTCCTACAGTGCTGGGGGCCCTTGCCGGTGCCGGCTTCAGGATTGCGACCTCCGGTGCGGCGGAGCGCGCCGGGATCGTGCACAGGCTCGATGTCGGCACCAGCGGCCTGATGGTCGTCGCAAAGACCGAGTCGGCGTATGCGGCCCTGAAACGTGCCTTCCACGACCGTGAAGTGCACAAGATCTATCGCGCGGTGGTGCAGGGGCATCCCGACCCCCTCGCGGGAACGATCGACGCGCCGATTGGCCGTCATCCGGGCGCAAGCTGGAAGTTCGCCATCACCTCAGACGGCAAAGCGAGCGTCACCCACTATGAGACGCTCGAGGCATTCCCGTCAGCATCGCTGCTCGAAATCGAGCTCGAGACCGGTCGCACTCATCAAATCCGAGTGCACATGGCGGCCCAGCGCCACCCCTGTGTTGGCGATGCCATGTATGGCGCAGACCCCACGATCTCGGCCAGACTTGGCCTCGGCCGGCAGTGGCTGCACGCAAGACGGCTCGGGTTCACGCATCCCGTCACCGCAGTGCCTGTGCACTTTGAGAGCCCCTACCCGGCCGACCTCCACCATGCGCTTGAGCTGCTTCGCAGGGACTAGGGAGCGTCGAGGACCAGCAACAGGCTCGTCTTCTGGCACGGGATGACCGTGCGGCCGTCCGACAGGACCACCGGTCCTCCGGGGGTTCCCGACAGTGTGTCAAGCCGAAGAAGAGATCCGGTGGGCCTGGCCGTGTCGTTTGATACAACAACCCTGCCCGAGGCGTTCACGATGGTTGCGCTGCCATCGATGGAGGCGACCCGCGGCAGCAGGGCCCGCTCGATGTCGTTGATATACAGATCGGCGCCGACGACACCGACCATCCGGGAGGTGAACAGCACGGGGGCGGTCAGGGTCAGGGTGTAGTCGTCGGTACAGAGGTAATCCACGTAGGGGCCGGTGATGTGCTGGGCGAGTGTGCTTGAGGGAGCTCGCCACCACTCGAGGTTCGTGTAGTCGCGAAAGCTTTCCGATTCTGGGTCTTCTTCTGCCTGAAGACGGCGAATGGCGGGATCGGCCGATCCTAGTCCGAATGTATTTGCGTGGCCAAGCCACCACGCGAGGTGCCACGGGGCATCGATGATGAATGCCGGTGCTGCCACGAAGCCCGCGCCGATCACGAGCGCGCCGTCGCGCGACAACTCCCCAACGACGAGCGCCTCGCTGAACTCATCGACCTCTATCCGCGTCACCACGCCATCGGACGCGCTCACGAACTCCTGAACTGCGCTGCGCCACGAGTCGATGAGCGCGAAGACGCTGCTGAACGTGGTGTTTACGGCGTCGACACAGTCGAGTATCGCGCCGTTCGGCGTTCCAGGCAGCGGTATGGCTGGCATCCGGCTACTGCTTTCGTTCAAGGTCGGTTTTGGCTTCGAGCAGCCACCCTATGGCGTCGGTGATGAGCTCGACAGTGCGACGTCGCGCCGCGTCGCCATCGGTCGCCTGAATCGCCTCGATGACGGAAATATGGGAATCCCGGCTTCGTTGGCGGTACTCCTGCTCACGGAGGCAAAGCCAAAGAAGAGGCGCGAATTCCGTCTGGAGGCGCAGTTCTTCGCGCACGAGCCTTGCCGATTGCGAGAGAGCGGCAATCTCGAGGCGGAAGGTGCCTTCCCCGCGGCGTGCCGATGCCTCGGCCGTGAGATCGATAGCCTCGACCGTCGACAGTAGATGTCGGATGTCTTCACGTGTGGCCCTGTCGGCGGCAAGCTGGGCGGATGTCGCTGCGATGGCCGAGTAGTACACGCCCATGTCGCGAAGCTCGACCCGGGACAGCGCGAGAACGCGCCTGGCGGCGACCGCACTGCGGGATCCGGCCGAGGTGACAAAGCTTCCCCCGTCCCTGCCTCGGCGCGTTTCCACGAGTTCGAGTGCGCGGAGAACTTCAAGCGCTTCGCGGGCCGTGACGGTGGCGACACCAAACCGACGCGCCATTTCTGACTCGCTCGGGAGTCGTTCTCCGTGGGTGAGCAATCCCAGCTCTATCGCGTTGGTCAGCCGCTGGGCGACGAGCTCCGCCCTGCCACCCACGACCAACGGGGCGAAGACTGCAGCTCGTGCCGCGGTGGTCGGCCAAATCGACTGGGGCATCGTTGCTTCCTGCTTGCGTGACATCTCGTAATACGACCGTAACATCCTTGGTCTTGCATGACATCTGGTTCCATATGATTTACTAAGCAACAGGCAAGGAGGCCTCGGGTGACATCAGCTATACCGGCGATCAGGCTTACGGGACTGACGAAGACATTCGGCACCGTTCGCGCAGTCGACGCTCTGGATCTCGACATCGCAGAGGGAGAGTTCTTCTCGATGCTCGGCCCCTCCGGATCAGGAAAGACGACCGTGCTAAGGCTCATCGCCGGGTTCGAGTTGCCGACGTTCGGAACGGTGTCGCTGCGGGGGACGGACGTTACCACCCGTGCGCCGTTTGACCGGGACGTCAATACGGTGTTCCAGGACTATGCGCTGTTCCCCCACATGAGCGTCCTCGACAACGTCGCCTACGGCCTGCGGGTGCGCGGTGTCGGGCGCAAAGAACGCGCGGATCGCGCCCGAGACGCGCTGGAGACCGTGCGACTCGGTGGCTTCGGCGAGCGCAGGCCTAGCCAGCTTTCCGGCGGCCAGCGCCAGCGAGTGGCGCTGGCTCGGGCGATCGTTGTCAAACCGAAGGTGTTGCTGCTGGATGAGCCCCTCGGCGCTCTCGATCTGAAGCTGCGAGAGCAGATGCAGGTCGAACTCAAGCAACTTCAGCGCTCCCTCGGCATTACTTTCATCTTTGTCACCCATGACCAGGAAGAAGCACTCACCCTGAGTGACCGCATTGCCGTCTTCAACAATGGTCGCATTGAGCAACTCGGCACTCCGGCCGAGATCTACGAGTCACCCGCCTCACCATTTGTCGCCTCTTTCGTGGGAACATCCAATATTTTCACTGACCCCGAATCTTGGGATCTGCTGGGACTGCGCGGCACGAATTCGGTCCGCCCCGAGAAGGTGACGATCGGCCCGCGAGGTGTGGTCGCGGCGGGGGCGATCTCGTTGGACGGCATCGTCGCCGAGGTCATCTATCTCGGCACAAGCACGCGACTGCTCGTTGACGTGGCCGGCAACAAAAGACTCACGGTTCTTGAGCAGAATGCTTCGGCTCACTCCGTGGCCGATCGGCGCAACCAGCCTGTCGCGATTCGCTTCTCGTCGAGCGACATCGTCTCACTCGACGAAATTTAGAGCAGCACACGCGTCCCTACCAACAGAATGGAGAATGAAATGCACAGCAGCATGGCATCACGGAGGTTGGCAGTTCTTGCCGGTCTTGCGGTGGCCTCGGTCACACTACTCACGGCATGTGGCACTACATCCGGTCCGTCCGGTAGCAGCACTGCCGCGGCCGCACTGGGAGACAGGGAAGGTACCGTCTCAATCCTGGCGTGGCCGGGGTACGTCGAAGACGGCAGCAACGATCCGGCGGTCGATTGGGTGACACCGTTCGAAGACGAAACGGGTTGCATGGTCGATAGCAAAACGTATGGAACTTCCGATGAGGCGTTTACTCTCATGAAGTCCGGCGATTACGACGTCGTTGCGGCATCGGGCGACGCCTCGTTGCGCCTCGTTGCCGCGGGGGACGTTGCGCCGGTCAACGTTGATCTCATCGCCAACTACGCCGGAATTTTCGACTTCCTCAAAATGCAGGCCTGGAACAGCGTCGACGGGGTCTCCTATGGCATCCCGCACGGATACGGTGCCAACCTGCTGATGTACAACACCGACGCGTTCCCTGAGGCGCCCACATCATGGGATGTCGTCTTCGACCGCGCCTCCGAGAATGCGGGCAAAGTCACGGCCTACGATTCACCGATTTATATCGCCGATGCCGCTGTCTACCTCATGACCCACAAGCCGGAGTTGGGCATCACAAATCCATACGCGCTCGATGAAACGCAGTTGGCCGCGGCCGTAGAACTGCTCAAGGTGCAGCGTGGCAGTATCGGTGAGTACTGGAGCGACTACCTCAAAGAGATCCAGGCGTTTGAGACCGGTGATTCCGTTGTCGGCACCACCTGGCAGGTCATCCAAAACTCGGTAACGACGGGCAATACGAAGGTCGTACTTCCCGAAGAGGGCGCGACGGGATGGTCAGACACCTGGATGATCGCGGCGAACGCGAAGAGCCCCAATTGCGCCTATGCGTGGTTGAACTACATTGCCGGTCCCGAGGCGAATGCGCAGGCCACGGAGTACTTTGGCGAAGCACCGAGCAACCTGGCCGCGTGCGAGTTCCGCTCGGCAGGATCGTGCGAGTCGTTTAACGCCGGAGACGAGGAGTTTGCGTCGAAGATCTGGTACTGGTCCACCCCGATTGCCGAGTGCCTCGACGGCCGCACCGATGTTCAGTGCACCGACTATTCCGCGTGGACCACCGCGTGGCAGGAAATTAAGGGCTAGCCAGGGATATGACACGTGACGCATCAGCGCCACACATCGAGCGTGCTGTGGTTGCCCATCCACGGGCGACCACAGCACACACGATCTCGGCCTTCCTCAGTACACACACGCGAGTGCGCCTAGCAGGGCTGCTTGCGGCTCCTCTGCTCTGGCTCGGTCTGGTGTACATCGCAGCCCTTGCCGCCCTGCTCATTACAGCGCTTTGGACGGTCGACAGTTTTACGGGCCAGATATCTCAAACCTGGACGCTCGACAACATCGTCACCGTACTCACCGGCTCGCTCTACCAGACGGTCACTGGCCGCACTGTGGGGGTCGCGCTTCTCGTTACGGTCATCGATGTCCTCGTCGCGCTGCCGATAGCCTTCTTCATGGCGAAGGTCGCGGGCCCCCGACTGCAACGCGTTCTCGTCATCGCGGTGCTCATGCCGCTCTGGGCCAGCTACCTCGTCAAGGCCTACGCGTGGCGCTCCGTGCTCTCGCAGGGGGGAATCTTTGACTGGCTGGTGTCACCCTTCGGCGGAGAATCGCCCGGATATGGGTTGCCCGCCACCGTCATTACGCTTTCTTACCTGTGGTTGCCCTACGTGATCCTGCCGATTTATGCAGGACTTGAGCGCGTACCAGACTCCCTGCTTGAAGCATCCGGTGACCTGGGGGCAAAAACCGGCCGCACGCTGGTGTCGATCGTGCTGCCGATGCTGTGGCCGGCCATCATCGCCGGATCCATCTTCAGCTTCTCCCTGTCTCTGGGTGACTACATCACGGTGAACATCGTCGGTGGCGCAAACCAGCTGCTGGGCAACCTCGTGTACGCCAATGTGGGGGCTGCGAACAACCTGCCACTCGCCGCCGCCATTGCGCTCATTCCGATCGCCATCATGTTTGTCTACCTCACTGCCGCCCGGCGCACCGGTGCGCTGAGCAACCTCTAGGAGCTATGGGATGCGACTAAATAAGAGTGCCAGGGTCATGCTTGGATCCATTACCGGACTGATCCTTGCCGTGGTGTACCTGCCCCTGCTCGTAGTATTCGTCAACTCCTTTAGCACGAGCACGAACCTGACGTGGCCGCCGCCTGGCTTTACTCTCACCTGGTGGATGCGGGCGTTCCAAAACCAGGGCGCGCTCGACGCGATCGCCACGAGCGTGCAGATTGCTGTGGCATCCACTCTCATCGCGCTCATCCTGGGCACTCTCATTTCGCTGGCACTGCAGCGCCATAGTTTTTTCGGTCGAGACGCGGTGAGCCTTCTGGTGATCCTTCCGATCGCACTGCCCGGAATTGTGACGGGGATCGCGCTCAACAACGCGTTCCGCACCATCCTTGACGTGCGGCTCGGCATCGTGACGATCGTCATTGCGCACGCGACTTTTTGCATCGTGACGGTCTTCAATAACGTGATCGCACGCCTGAGACGGATGGGCACGAGCCTGGAGGAGGCCTCGGCCGACCTCGGGGCCGGGATCTGGACTACATTTCGCCTCGTTACCTTCCCCGCACTGCGCTCTGCGCTGCTGGCGGGTGGGCTGCTCGCCTTCGCCCTCAGCTTCGACGAGATCATCGTCACCACATTCACCGCGGGCGCCGGCACGACGACCCTCCCGATCTGGATTCTCGATAACCTCTTTCGGCCCAATCAGGCGCCGATCGTGAACGTTGTTGCGGTCGTACTCGTCGTGGTGTCGATAGTGCCCATATATTTCGCCCAGCGCCTCGCGGGCAACGATCGGTTCGCGCGTCAGTAACGGCCGTCCGGCGGGCCTGGCTTAGTCTAGAGATACCCCTCGAGCCAGTGAAGAGAACCTGTGGCATCCAACGATTCTTTCGTGCACCTTCATGTGCACAGCGAGTATTCGATGCTGGATGGCGCCGCCCGTATTGGGCCGCTGATGGAGGCCGCCGCAGCCGAGAAGATGCCCGCGATCGCGGTCACCGACCATGGCAACATGTTCGGTGCCTACGAATTCTGGAAACAGGCCACGGCCAACGGAATAAAGCCGATCATCGGCACGGAGGCGTACATCACGCCGGGCACTGCGCGCGGTGATAAGACCCGCGTTCGGTGGGGTCAGAACCACCAGAACCAGGACGATGTCGGCGGTTCGGGTTCGTACACGCATATGACGCTGCTCTCCGAAAACAACGAGGGCATGCATAACCTGTTCAGGTTGTCATCACTGGCGTCGATCGAGGGCTTCTACTTCAAGCCGCGCATGGACCGAGAGCTGTTGAGCCGCTACGGCAAAGGCATCATCGCGACGACCGGATGCGTCGGTGGCGAGGTGCAGACGCGACTGAGGCTCGGTCAGTACGCGGAGGCACGGCAGGCGGCATCCGACTTTAGGGATATTTTCGGCGCTGGCAATTTTTATGCCGAGATCATGGATCACGGCATCGACATCGAGAAGCGCACGATGAACGACCTGCTGCGGCTGGCCAAAGAACTCGACCTGCCACTGGTGGCCACCAATGACCTGCATTACACCCACGCTCACGACTCCACGGCGCATGCGGCGCTGCTGTGCGTGCAATCGGCATCGACCCTCGACGACCCAAACCGCTTCAAGTTCGATTCTGACGAGTTCTACCTGAAGAGCGCTGCCCAGATGCGGCACCTGTTTCGTGACTACCCCGACGCCTGCGACAACACACTGCTGATTGCCGAACGCTGCGAGGTCAACTTCGAGCACAAAGACCTAATGCCCAGGTTCCCGGTGCCCGACGGCGAAACGGAGGCGAGCTGGTTCGAAAAGGAGGTGGGAGTCGGGATGAATCGCCGCTTCAACGGCGCGCCACCCGAGGCACATCTCGCGCAGGCACAGTACGAGGTCGACGTCATCAAGCAGATGGGATTCCCCGGCTATTTCCTGGTGGTCGCCGACTTCATTTCGTGGGCAAAGGCGCAGGGAATCAGGGTCGGCCCAGGTCGAGGCTCGGCCGCTGGTTCCATGGCGTCGTACGCGATGGGCATCACCGAACTTGATCCCATCGCGCACGGGCTGATTTTCGAGCGATTCCTGAACCCGGAGCGCGTGTCGATGCCCGACGTCGATGTCGACTTTGACGACCGTCGCCGCCCCGAGGTCATCCGGTATGTGACCGAAAAATACGGTGATGATCGAGTAGCCCAGATCGTCACTTACGGAACGATCAAGGCCAAGCAGGCACTGAAAGACTCGTCCAGGGTGCTAGGGATGCCGTACTCGGTGGGGGAGAAGCTGACCAAGGCGATGCCGCCGCCCGTGATGGGCAAGGACATGCCGCTCAGCGACATCCACAACAAGAATGCCGACCGCTACAAAGAGGCCGCAGATATTCGCGCCCTCATCGAGACTGACGGCGAAGCGGCGCGGGTGTTCGAGACCGCGAAGGGCATTGAGAACCTGAAGCGCCAGTGGGGAGTGCACGCGGCCGGTGTCATTATGTCGGCCGAGCCGCTGCTTGACGTACTGCCGATTATGAAGCGCGAAGACGACGGCGCCATCATCACCCAGTTCGACCAGCCGCCGCTCGAATCGCTCGGTCTGATCAAGATGGACTTCCTCGGGCTTCGAAACCTGACGGTGATCGAGGATGCCCTGCGCATGATCGCGGCGAATACCGGCACCACGCTCATCATCGAAGACCTCGACCTCGACGCCGACCAGGCGACCTACGATCTGCTGGCCAGGGGAGACACGCTCGGCGTATTCCAGCTTGACGGCGGCGCCATGCGTGCGCTGCTCAAGCAGCTGAAGCCCACCAACTTCGAAGACATCTCGGCCGTCATTGCCCTGTACCGCCCTGGGCCCATGGGAATGAACTCGCATACGAACTATGCGTTGCGAAAGAACGACCTGCAGGCAATTGATGCAATTCATCCGGAGCTTGAGGAACCGCTTCGCGATATCCTCGGCACCACCTTCGGGCTGATCGTGTACCAGGAACAGGTCATGTCGGTCGCCCAGAAGGTCGCCGGCTTCTCACTCGGCCAGGCCGACGTGCTGCGGCGGGCGATGGGCAAAAAGAAGAAGAGCGAACTCGATAAGCAGTTTGCCGATTTCGAGGCCGGCATGGTCAGTAATGGATACAGCACGCAGGCGGTGAAGGTGCTGTGGGAGACACTGATGCCGTTCGCAGACTACGCCTTCAACAAGGCCCATAGCGCCGGCTACGGGGTGCTCAGTTACTGGACCGCCTACCTCAAGGCAAATCATCCCGCCGAGTACATGGCGGCGCTACTGACGAGCGTTGGCGACTCCAAAGACAAACTCGGCATGTACCTCAGCGAGTGCCGTCGCATGGGAATCAAGGTGCTCGCACCCGATGTGAACGAGTCCTCGGTCGACTTCACGGCAGTGGCCTCAGACGGCAGCCGCGGTGATGTCCGGTTTGGGCTCGGTGCCGTGCGCAACGTCGGCTTCAGCGTGGTTGAGGCGATTTCGAAGGCGCGCGCCGAGAAAGGACGCTTTACCTCGTTCCACGACTTCCTGCGCAAGGTCCCGCTCCAGGTTGCCAATAAGCGCACCGTGGAGTCGCTCATTAAGGCCGGTGCGTTCGACTCGCTCGGGGCGACCCGCCGTGCGCTCGTCGAGATCCACGAGGGTGCGGTAGACGGCGCCGCGAGTGAGAAGCGCGCCGAGGCCAACGGCCAGGTCGGTTTCGACTTCGACAGCCTGTGGGACGAACCCGCCCAGGCCGAGCACGTCCCAGATCGCCCGGAGTGGGCCAAGCGCGACAAGCTTGCCTTCGAACGCGAGATGCTCGGGCTCTATGTCTCCGATCACCCGTTGGCCGGGCTGGAACTTGCGCTGGCGAAACACCAGACCGCATCCATCACGGAAATTATGGGTGGGGATGTCGCGGCCGACGGTGAGCATGTGACCATCGCCGGTCTCATCACGAGTGTGCAGCACCGGGTGGCACGTAACAGCGGCAACCAATACGGCATCATCACGGTCGAGGATTTTGCGGGCGAGATCAGCGTGATGTTCCTCGGCAAGACCTACCAGGAGTTTTCGCCGGGCCTCACCAACGATGCGATAGTGGTGGTGCGCGGCCGCGTGAGCGTGCGCGACGACGGCATGAACCTTCACGCGGTGAGTATGTTCGTGCCGGACACCGGCTCGAGCCTCGGCTCGGGGCCGATTGTGATAGCGGTGCAAGAGGTGCGGGCCACCACCGCTGTGGTCACGGCGCTGAACGATGTGCTGATCCGTCATTCCGGTGCGAATGAGGTGCGGTTGAAACTTATCAAGGGGGATACGGCCCGCGTGTTTGAGATTCCGTACCCGGTGACGGTATCGGCTGATCTTTATGGTGAACTGAAAACTCTGCTCGGGCCCAACTGCCTCGCCTAGACCAAGGCACCAGGCTTGAAGTAGCGGCGCTCGTGGTAGAGCAGGGCGTCATCCTCGTCGCCGAGCGATCCGTCTTCCACCTGCACGACAATGACGGCGCTATTGCGCACCGGGTGAACCTCCACGATGGTGCCGAGCATCCACGCCGTCACATCGTTGAGAATGGGAACGCCGTAGGGTCCGGAATGCCAATGGTCCCCGATGAAGCGCACGGCATGGTCCGCAGCCATCCGTTCGGCCTGGTGCCGGGATCGCGGCCCAAGCATGTGGATGGCGACCCGATTGCCGACGGTCATCGCTGGCCACGAACTCGAGACCTGCGCCATGTTGAAGGTGGCCAGGGGCGGGACGGCTGAGAGCGAGGCGAGCGAGGTCGCGGTGAAGCCGGCGGGCGCGCCATCCGGCATCAACGCAGTCACAACCGCGACGCCCGCAGCGTGTCTGCGGAAGGCGCGTTTGAACGCGTCAAGCCCGTCGACCGGAATACCGGCGGCCGGCGTGGGCTGGGATATCGATGCCTCGTTCATACGTCGGTATCAATCATGCCCGGCTCGGTGATATTCCCCTCATCCGGGACAACTAACATGGTGAGGCCATGATGCACATCATCGATCTGCGTGATCTTCCGTCCAGTCGAGCCGATCTCGCGAGAGTCGTGCCGCGAGCCGTCACCGATGTTTCCGCCGCCACCGCCGTCGCGGCCCAGCTCATCGCCGAGGTTCGCGAGCAGGGGGAGGGGGCTCTGCTGGCGCAGGCAGAGCGACTCGACGGTGTTCGTCCCGAGCGCATCCGGATTGACTCCGATCAGGTCAACCACGCGGTGACCTCCCTCGATTCCGCCGTCCGGGACGCCCTCGAGGTATCAATCGCGCGGGTGCGCCAAGCGACCGAGGCACAGGTGCCGTCCAGCACGGTCACCGAGCTCGGTCCTGGTGCCCAGGTAATCCAGCGCTGGCAGCCGGTCAACCGAGTGGGCCTTTATGTGCCGGGCGGCAAGGCGGTATACCCGTCGAGCGTGGTCATGAATGTGGTTCCGGCGCAGGTCGCCGGGGTGTCGTCGATTGCGCTCGCCTCACCAGCCCAGCGAGAGTTTGGCGGTTCTGTGCACCCGACAATCCTCGCGGCGGCAGGGCTGCTGGGCATCGAGGAGGTCTACGCAATGGGCGGAGCGGGCGCGATTGGCGCCTTTGCCTACGGCGTCCCCAACCTGGGGCTCGATCCGGTCGAGGTCATCACCGGCCCCGGCAACGTGTACGTGGCAGCGGCCAAACGGCTGGTGCGCGGCGTGGTCGGCATTGATTCTGAGGCCGGGCCTACCGAAATTATGGTGATCGCGGATGCCACGGCCGACGCCTACCTGGTAGCCACCGATCTCATCTCACAGGCCGAGCACGATGAACTGGCCGCGGTCGTGCTCGTAACCGACTCGCCTGAGCTGGCGCACGCGGTCTCGGCCGAAGTGGAGCTGCTCGTCGCGTCCACCCACCACAGTGCCAGGGTGCGCATCGCCATCGACGGTGTACAGTCTGCCGTGGTGCTGGTGGCCGATATGGCCGCCGCCGCCGCGTTCAGCAATGCCTACGGCCCCGAGCACCTAGAGATCCAGACGGCAACACCGGGAGCTGTGCTCGAGAACATCGACAGTGCCGGAGCCATCTTCCTTGGCGCCCACTCGCCGGTGAGCCTCGGCGACTACCTGGCTGGCTCCAACCACGTGCTGCCGACCGGCGGACAATCGCGGTTCGCGTCGGGGCTGGGTGCACACACCTTCCTGCGACCGCAGCAGGTTATCAACTACGACCGGGCAGCGCTGCAACAGGTGAGCTCGCAGGTCGTGGCGCTGAGCGAGGCCGAAGACCTGCCCGCCCACGGAGCCGCGGTCACGGCTCGATTCGGAAACCGTCATGAGACACGACTAGTAGGGTTGCCTCATAATGTTCTGCCCTTTCTGCCGACATCCTGACAGCCGCGTCATCGACTCACGGACGAGCGACGACGGCCTCTCGATTCGCCGCCGTCGCCAGTGCCCCGAATGCGGGCGTCGTTTTTCCACTACTGAAACCGCATCCCTCAGCGTGATCAAACGCAACGGCGTCGTCGAGTTATTCAGTCGCGAGAAAATCGTGACAGGGGTGCGTAAAGCCTGCCAGGGGCGTCCGGTCACCGACACTGACCTTGCCGTTCTGGCCCAGCGGGTGGAGGAAAGCATCAGGGCCACCGGCGCCGCTCAGGTTGACGCGAACGATATCGGCCTGGCCATCCTGACGCCACTACGGGAACTTGACGAGGTTGCCTATCTGCGTTTCGCCAGCGTCTACCAGGCCTTTGATTCGCTGGAAGATTTCGAGACCGCAATCACCCTGCTGCGTGTCGATCACGCCCCGACCGGCATTGCGCGGGATGCCGCAAGCCCCAGCCACTCGACCGCAGACTGACGCGGCGGCCAGCCGATATTCTTGGAGCGGCATGTATAGCTTTATTTTCCGCACCTTCTTCGCGCGCATGGACCCCGAACGCGCACACACTCTCGCGTTCCGGGTGATCCGATGGCTGCCGACCCTCGGCATCGGCTCCGTCGTACGCCGTGCCACCAGGCCGGCTGACTCGCTGAGGGTGCGAACCCTCGGGTTGGAGTTCGACTCTCCGTTTGGAGTGGCGGCGGGATTCGATAAGGAGGGAACGGGCATCCGGGGTCTCGGCCAGCTCGGTTTCGGCCATGTCGAGGTGGGCACCATCACTGCCCGCGCGCAGCCCGGCAACGACAGGCCACGGCTGTTCAGGCTCATCCCGGACCGCGCCGTGATCAATCGCATGGGATTCAACAACCATGGCGCTGCCGCGACGGCCAGGGTCATCTCCCGCGCGCGCTCACTCAGGGGTCGACCCATCATCGGTATCAACATCGG
>NZ_JANLVV010000136.1:0-1117 GCF_031364185.1 Salinibacterium sp.
GGCGCTCGCGACCCCCGAACTCCAGGCGGAGATTCGTGCGGTGCTGGCCGAGACCAAGGAGCTGCTGGTCGCCAAGCACGGCTTCGACCCCGACGAGCAGCAGGCCTACATCGAGAAAACGCTCAAGCGCATCTCGAACCCCGCGCTGCCCGACACCTGCGAACGGGTCGGCCGGGGCCCGCTGCGCAAACTCAGCCGGAGGGAGCGTTTTATCGGCCCCGCCTCCGAGTTGGCCGAGCGCGGGTTGGAGGTCTGGAACCTGCTCAACGCGGTGGGAGCCGCCCTGCGTTTCGACGTGGAGGAGGATGCCGAGAGCGTCGAGCTGCAGGCCCTGCTCACGGGAGGCGCGACGGCGGGGGCGCTGGCGGAGTCGATCACGGGGCTTGAGCCGGGGCATCCACTGTTCGCTCATGTCGTCGAGGTCATCGAACTGAGGTTGGCCCGGTAGTTCCTGGGCTAGAAAAAGCCGACCCACGCGATAAGCGCGATCAGCACCAGCTGGGCGGCCAGGCGCGGCCAGAACGGTATCGACAGTGACCTGAAGGTTTCGGGATGCTCGCTGGCATAGATATTCGCGGGGAACACGGCCACCAGGAACAGTACAAGCGCGAACGCTGCGGCGGCCCGCGTGACGGGAACCGCAAGCCCGATGCCGCCGAGCACCTCGCACGCGCCCGTGATGTAGACCAGGACGATCGGCCGTAGGGGCCCCGCGAACCTGAGCCGTGGCGGGATCATCTTCGCCATGAGCCTCGCCGGCTTCGGGAGGAAGTGATTCACTCCCATCGCGACGAACAGGACCACGAGCCCAACCAGCACAATGAACCGGATAATGTCGACGACGCTGGCTGTCATGGTTCCATTGTTGTCGCACGGGTCGGCAGCGAGGTGACGCGACCTTCGCCGTCATGCGCAATCGGGGCGCCTCCAGCCTGCAGTAATGTGTGCTGGGGCTGCGCAACTGCGAGCCTCATGCCCCCACCACCCAATCGAAGGACTCGATCCCGTGGCCAAGCCGATCGTGCTGATCGCCGAAGAACTTTCTCCCGCTACCGTCGATGCTCTCGGCCCTGACTTCGACGTGCGATCCGTCGACGGTACTGACCGGCCGGCTCTG
>NZ_JANLVV010000155.1:0-4451 GCF_031364185.1 Salinibacterium sp.
GCGATGTGCTGGGCGAAGAGGCTGAGGCGCAGCTCCTCCAGCATCCAGCGGGCCCGGATGTGGCGGGGCTGGGCCGCGGGGTCGACCGGCAGGGTGCCGCCGGCGGCGACATACCGCCCCTGCGCGAGCTGCACCTCGGTCATCCACGCCCGATCGCGGGACGGATTCTCGACCAGCTTGCCGACCCTGTGCACCAGGCCGTCCAGGTAGGCCGGGATGCGTCGCAGCCGCTGAAGCCCAGTGGCGCTCACGAACCCGTCGAAGACGAGCGCGTCGAGCTGGCTGCGACCGTCACCGAGCGGCGCGATCAGGGCCAGGCTCGTCGCGGACTTGATGGCCTTATCGGCCTCGCGGGCCTTCGCGGTGATGCGGGAGACGAGCGCGACGGTCTGGAACAGGGCGTCGACGATGGTGGCCGAGACCTGATCCCGAGCCGTCTCGAAGTCGGCTCGCGTGAACAGTTGGCCATCGCCGATGACGGCGTCGATGCAGGCGATCATGCAGTCCTCGAAGAGGGCGGCCGTGGTGCGATACGGGCTTTGGGCGAGCACCAGTTTCTCGCTCGTGGTGAGGTGCTCCTGCACGTAACCGGTCGGAGAGGGGATGGCCAGCAACAGCAACCGGCGCACGCCCAGCCGGTGGGCGGTGGCCTGGTCTTCGGGTGTGCTCATCAGTCGGATCGAGACGCTCGAGCGCTCATCGACCAGGGCCGGGTATGCGCGAATCGTGTTGGAGCCGTGCCGGGTGTCGCGGCTGCGGTCGAGCGTGTCGAAGTCCCACGTGGTGACGCCGGCGCGCTCGAGAGGGTCTGCCGGGGATTCCTCGCGCGGCCTGTCGATGGCGCGGGCGACACTGGCTCGTGCCGCGGGCTTGAGGCTCGCCTGCAGTGCGCTCAACACCTTGCCGCTCGCGAGGCGCTGGCCACGGTCATCCATCACCGCGAAGGTCACGCGCAGGTGTGCAGCAACCCGCTCCAGGTCGAAGTCGGCGGGGGTCACGGGCGTGTAGGTCTTGGCGGTGATCTCTTTCGCGAGAAAGGCGGTGAGCGCGCCCTTGAGTTGGCCCGTCTCGGGCTGGTCCGCCTCGGCGAGCAGCGTGCGCGCCCAGTCGCCGGCGGGCACGACATGGCGCCGGATGCCCTTCGGCAGTGACCGAATCAGGGAGGTGACCAGCTCTTCCCGCAGCCCGGGCACCTGCCAGTCGAAGCCGTCGGGCTTCAGCCCCGCCAGTAGCGGAAGGGGGACGGAGACCGTGACGCCGTCATCCTCGGAACCCGGCTCGAACCGATAGCTGAGGTCGAGCGACTGGTCACCCTGCTGCCAGGTGCTCGGGAAGGCGTCATGGTCGAGGTCGGGAGTCTCGTCATCAACGAGATTCTCGGCGGTCATGGTGAGCAGGTCAGGAGTTTCGGCGCGGGCCGTGCGCCACCAGCCCTCGAAATCCCTGATCGAGGCCACCTCGGGCGGAATCCGTCGGTGGTAGAAGTCGAAGATCGCTTCATCATCGAACAGGATGTCGCGCCGCCGGGTGCGCTCCTCCACCTGTGCCAGCTCCGAACGCAGCCGCTTATTCGCCCGGTCGAAGTCGTGCAATCGCGCCCGAAGCGTCTCGTCGGTGACATCGCCCTCGACCAGGGCGTGCCTGATGAACAGCTCGCGGGCATACTGCGGATCGATGCGGGAGAACTGCACCCGGCGCTTGACGATGATCGGCACCCCGTAGAGGGTGGCGCGCTCGAAGGCGACGGAGGCGCCCTGCTTGCGCTCCCAGTGCGGCTCTGAGTACGTGCGTTTGACGAGGTCGCCCGCGATCGACTCGGCCCAGGCGGGGTCGATGGCGGCGTTCATCCGGGCGAAGAGTCTGCTGGTTTCGACGAGTTCGGCGCTCATCACGGCGGCGGGCTGCTTCTTCGCCAGCGCCGAGCCGGGGAAGACCACGAAGCGAGTTTGACGGGCGCCGACGTAATCTTTCTTCGCCGCATCCTTGAGGCCGATCTGGCTGAGCAGCCCGGCCAGTAGCGACCGGTGGATGCCATCGGGGTTGCTGTGCGCGTCGCCGATGTGCAGCCCCAGCAGCTTCGCGGTTCGCGAGAGCTGCCGGTAGACGTCCTGCCATTCGCGCACCCTCAGGTAGTTCAGGTATTCGCTTCTCACCTCACGCCGAAACTGGTTGCCGCTGAGCTCCTTCTGGCGCTCCTCGAGGTGGTTCCACAGGTTCAGCATGGTCAGGAAGTCGCTCGACGGGTCGGTGAAGCGCGCGTGCTGCTGGTCGGCTTGGGCGCGGCGTTCCAGCGGGCGTTCGCGCGGATCCTGGATGCTCAGGCCGGCGACAATCGCCATGACCTCGCGCGTGGTCGCGTGCTGTTTCGATTCGATGACCATGCGCGCAAGCCTTGGGTCGATGGGCAGCTGGCTGAGCTGCTTGCCGATGCGCGTGATGGTCGAGTTTTTCGTGATCGCGTTCAGCTCGTGCAGCAGGTCGAGGCCGTCTTTGATGCCCCGCGATTCCGGCGGCTGCAGGAATGGGAAGGCAGCGATGTCGCCGAGCCCCAGCGAGATCATTTGCAGGATGACCGCCGCCAGGTTGGTCCGGAGGATCTCGGGTTCGGTGAACTCGTCTCGCTTGCCGAAGTCTTCTTCGGAGTAGAGCCGGATGGCGATGCCGTCGCTGGTGCGACCCGAGCGGCCGCTGCGCTGGTTCGCGCTCGCCTGGCTGATGGTTTCGATCGGCAGCCGCTGGATTTTCGAGCGCACGCTGTACCGGCTGATGCGGGCGGTACCCGCGTCGATGACATACCGGATGCCCGGCACGGTCAGGCTCGTCTCCGCGACGTTGGTCGCCAGCACGATGCGGCGGCGCGTTCCCGGGGCTCGCGCGCTCTCGAAGACGCGGTGCTGGTCGGCGGCGCTGAGGCGCCCGTAGAGCGGGAGCACTTCGGTGCCGGGGACCCCGCCGCGGCCTCGGATGGCGTCTTCGGCATCCCGAATCTCGCTCTCGCCGGAGAGGAACACGAGCACGTCACCGGCGCTTTCTCGCTCCAGCTCGTCGATGGCGTCGTTGATCGCCGTAAAGAGGTCGCGGCCCTCGTCGTCCTCCTCCTCGGGAGCCAGTGGGCGGTAGCGGATCTCGACCGGATAGGTTCGGCCCGAGACCTCGATGATCGGCGCACCCACCCCGCTCTCATCGGCGAAGTGCCGCGAGAAGCTTTCGGGGTCGATCGTCGCGCTGGTGATCACCACCTTGAGGTCAGGGCGGCGGGGCAGTAACTGCTTGAGGTAGCCCAACAGGAAGTCGACGGTGAGGCTGCGCTCGTGCGCCTCATCGATGATGATGGCGTCGTATTTCTTGAGGTCGCGGTCGCGGTGGATCTCATTGAGCAGGATGCCGTCGGTCATCAGCTTGATCTTCGTATCTTTGCCCACCCGATCGGTGAAGCGCACCTGGTAGCCGACGAGCTGGCCGACCTCCTGCCCGAGTTCTTCGGCAATGCGCTCGGCGATGGTGCGGGCGGCGATCCTGCGGGGCTGGGTGTGGCCGATGCTCTGGTAGCCGAGCTCCATCAGCATCTTCGGGATCTGCGTCGTCTTGCCAGAGCCGGTCGCGCCGGCGACGATCACGACCTGGCTGCCGCGGATCGCCTCTTCGATGTCGTCGCGTCGCTGGCTGACGGGCAGTTCGGGCGGGAAGGTGACGTGCGGGGGCCCGGCAACCGGTGGTGGGCTCTCGGAAGACATCAGCCTCACACTCTAACCCGGCGGCTGGTGGGCAGGGGGTCAGGGTGGGCGTCTCGGCAACGTATGGCACTGTGCCATACGTTGCTCGAACGCGAGCCCCCACCCCAGGACTCGTCGACTGTAACCCCACGACTCGTAACTTCAACCCCACGACTCGTGACTACATCGCCGCGCCGTCGCGCCGGCGGCACACCATCCTTGACGTTGCAAAGTAGTTTGTGATACAAAGTAGGCATGGATGACGAGAAGCTCGACGATGACCCGGCGCTTGACCCGGCCGCGATGCTAGCGCTTCTGCAGCGCGAACAGGACGAGATTCCGAGGCGTTTGGCGCGGGGCATCCCCTGGATCATGCTGGCATGGGGCATCGCCTGGTTCGGTGGTTACGGGATGCTCTGGCTCATCGACGGCGCACGGCCGGCGTTCGCCATGCCGCTGCCTGTCAGCGTGATCTCGTTCATTGTGCTGTTGGTCGGTGCCATCGTCGTCTCCGCGATCACCGGCACCCGAGCGGGGCGTGGCATCCGCTCCACCCGCGAGGCGGCATTCACAGGGGCGGTCTATGGCATTACCGGGAGCGCGGGCTTTCTCGCGATGTACATCTTCGCCATTGCTCTGTCGTTCAACGGCATGGATCCAAACCTGGAACCCATCTTCTTTCCCACGGCGATGGGCATCCTGGTCGCCCTGATGTACCTGGTCGCCGGGGCAATCTGG
>NZ_JANLVV010000156.1:0-1026 GCF_031364185.1 Salinibacterium sp.
CCCGCGAGGCGGCTACGGGTGGCGGGCGGGATTACCGTTGCCGTGGCATCCATCGCCGTCGCCGCCCTGGTCATCACACCGGGCTTGCAGCGCGCGCCACTCTTCACAGCGGGTGCCGCCTCGTCGGCTAGCGCCCTGAGTGCTGCCGAGGGCACCGTGTCGAGCGATATGCGCATCGGCAGGTGGATCGACTACCGATACACCGCCGGAGCGGGCCTGTCCACCAGCGGTGGCAGCGGATCCGTCTATTCACTCGAGCGCTCCGGAACTGTCGAGTCGCGTGCCGCAGAGATTGCGTCGGTGTTCGGTATTGATGGCTCGCCTTCGCCGTCCGAATACTCGGACCCCGCATACCCCACCTGGTCGGTCGGACCGATCGACGGCACAGCACCATCCGTTACCGTCACCTGGGCTGGCACCGGCGACTGGAGGTACAACGACCCGGCCGCGGGACCGGTGTACGAGTGTGTTGCGATCGACTCCGGCGACTTCTGCACGGGTGTGGAGCAGCCCCCGACCGTGAGCGCCGCCCCCTCGGAGGCCCAGGCGCGCACGCTCGCCCGGGAACTGTTCGGCTCAACCGGATTCGATATTGCTGCGGATCAGATCGACGTCGTGGCCGACCAATGGCAGACCACCGCAACCGCCAACCTCGTTGTCGACGGCGTCGTGACTGCGCTGAGCTGGAGCGTGACCTGGTCGAACACCGGCGCGATCTCGTGGGCGAATGGCCACTCGATCACGGCACGGGATCGCGGAAATTACGGCACCGTCTCGGCATCCGACGCGGTTGATCGACTCGTGGATGGCCGATGGTACGGCTCCCCCGGGCCTGCCTACCAGGGTGAAGCGATCATGTACTCGGCCGACTTACTGCGCGGCGATACCGGCACGGGTGCCGGCCCGAGCGTCAAGCCGGGTGTTGGTACCGAGCCGACACCCGGTGACGAGCAGACGGTCGACCCGACGGCTCCGATGGCCGACCCCGAAATTCCGCCCGCGACTCCAGAGCCGATTCCCACTGCC
>NZ_JANLVV010000167.1:0-6770 GCF_031364185.1 Salinibacterium sp.
CGACCAAATAGACGTCTGCACGTCGACGCAAGAGAAGCCTGAAGAATAGCGGCACGTCGAAGCTCAGGTACGGGAGATATCCCCGAACGTACCCGCGGCTGTCTCGGAGCACGGGAAATCGATACACATTCATCGAGTCAATTGGTGCCCCTGTAGCCTTTGGCCACTGTGTCGTCACCACGTCGACCTCGTGGCCAGCCGCGGTCAACCGTCGTGCGATGGCGTCGAGTGCGAACGAGGCTGCGGAAGGTTCGGGGAGGTAAATACGGCTCACGATCGTCACACGCACAGGACTACCGGTCCGTGAAGAGGAAGTGGCGCTCGAGGGAAGCCCTCGCGTGGCGCCCATCGTGCAGTCTGCGAACGAACTCGGGACCCCGGGCGGCAACCTCTCGATAGTGCCCGCGGCGTGTGAGCACGTCGCGCAGTACCTCATCAAGCGTGTCAACGGTCGCCTCGACGATGGGGAGGTCGACGCCGGACTCGGTGCGAACCACATCGCGAACCTGTTCAGAGACGTGCGACACAACGAGTCTGCCTGCGGCCATGGACTCGCACGCGCCGACACCGTAGTCGGCGGCACGGAACTGATCGAGCACGATGTCGGCCACAGCATAGAGAGCAGGCATCTGACCCTGCGTAAGGCCGGGCGGCTGGATGTACTCGATGAGCCCCTCGTCGTCGAGACCCCTCATCGCCGGATCGATGAGGAGAGTTCCCTTGGTGATCGGATTTGACGGGATGTGGAGCACTCGAGGGCGCTCCCGTGCGAGAGTCACCTCATCGTTGGCCCAGAACTCCGGATCGATGACTACCGGAAGCAAATGCGCATACGGCACGTCGATCAACAGGCCGGCGGTCGAGACAAAGGTTGGAGCGCCGATATCGGCGAGCATGTCGAGGTTCCTCTGCACTACTCTCTCGATGTGCACGACCGGCGCCCATTCGTCGTCACGGTAGTGCGACCAGGGCTCCAGCTCGCGATGACGACTTGGCAGGCGGATATCGGTTCCGTGGGCAATCATCCCTACCGTGAGACCTCGATCGCGCAGGGCCTGCACCTGCTTGCGGACGTCCTGCCCATACGCGCCGCCGAGCAGCGGCATTTCTGCCTCCACCATGATGTGCGTGTAGCCGGTGACCAGCGTGTTGAGGAACTCCCGTCGCCAGGATCGCGAGTGGGTCATCGTCCTCCACCGTACGGCGAGGTCTGCGGGATATCCGAAAAGGTTATTCTCCGCGCCCACCATGTTGCGGGAGACGACGCCTGGGTTTTGCTCCATGGCACGCCCCCATCGATAGGCCTGTCCGGCGTAGTTGACGGGGCCGATAAAGACCCGGACCGGATGGGACTGGTCGACGCGCGGTGTAAGTGGCACCTGCACGCCCTGCACTCGGTCGATCGTGGCGGCCACAGGATCGCTGACAAAGGCTGGCAAAAGATTCCACGCCTTGGCGATCACGGTATTGTCAATCACAATTCTCCAGCCCCTGCCGACGCGAGCCAACGGTCTGACAGAACTCGCGCGCTCATCCGACCATCGTGCACCGCTGCGACGAACTTCCGCCCCTCTTCCGAAGAAGAGTCGCGCCGAATCTGGTCGTCGGCAAGTGCGCGTAGTACCGCCTCGATGGTCGAGGGATCCGCTTCGATGATCGGAAGGCGGAGCCCGGTGCTCTTCAGAACATGATCACGCACGTGGTCGGTCACGTGACCGACGACTGTGCAGCCTGCGGCCATCGCCTCGCAGGCAGCAACCCCATAGCTTCCCGCGCGGAATTGGTCGAGGAAGATGTCAGTCTGCGCGTACTTGGCAGGCATGGACGCCGAGGGGATGCGCTCGGCCTCCCGGTACTCGATAACACCTTCCTGCTGCAATCGTGTGAGGGTGTCGATGATGAGCGGTGTGCCCTTGTGCACCGAGATCGACGGTGCGTGGAATGCACGCACGGGTCCGTCGGAGCGCTCGCGGACGCCACCCATCTCCCATCGAGCTCGATCGACCACCACCGGACACCACGCACCAGTGGGAACGTCAATAAGGAGGTCGGGGGTGGAGACGAAAACCGGAACTCTGAGGCGTTCTAAGATTCTGCTGTTGCGCTGCGCGACCTGCTCCAGCCTTGGTGTGTATACGGCGGGATCGTTATACAACGACCACGCAGTCGTCTGGACGTGCCGGCTGGGGAGTCGGATCTCGGTGCCGTGACACATCATCGCTACGGACACACCTCGGTCGAGCAGGGCACGAGTTTGACGCTCCACGTCGCGCCCGAACGCGCGCCCGAACGGCGGCTCCAGCGCTTCAATGAGCACATGGGTCGCGTTCGCGGCCACCGCGTCGAATTGGTGCTGCTGCCAGTGTGTGTCGTTTTGGTAGGTCGGCACCGGTACCACGAGATCGGCCTCAAATGAAAAGCCACCGGGCACGTTGATCGCCATCGTCGTCGCGGCGATGTCGGCACACGAGCGCTCAACTGCCTTGCCCCACTCGCGCGCCTGACCGGAGTAATTAACCGGCGCGATCAATAACCTTTTTTGCGCGGTACGGAACGTGCTTGTGGGTACCGACACACCGCGGGGGGTGTGACCATAGCGCAACGCAGCGAGTCGGCCAATGACGCCATTCGGGCGGTCTGCAACCTGGTCGATCGCCCGATTGACCCACGAAGGAAGACCATGACGGTCGGCCAGCCATGTGCGAATGCTGAATGTCATCCTTCGACGGTCGGCTTGTCAAGCACGACGGTGCGCAATCCGGCCTCGGCGGCGAGCCCCGCGAGAGCGACCTGCTCGCCAAATGCGGGAATCGCGAGCGCAACCTCCGAGAACGTGCCAATGCCGAGTATGCGGCCGTCCTCGAGATAACACACGCGATCGTAGTCCTTGATCGTCGAGAGACGGTGTGCGACGGAAATGAGTGTGAGTTCCCCCTGCAGCCCTCGGATAGCCTGCGTCACCTCATCCTCTGTCTTGGTGTCAAGTGAGCTCGTGGCCTCGTCCAGCACCAGCACGAGCGGATCGGAGTACAGAGCTCGAGCGATACCGAGACGCTGCTGCTGACCCCCTGACAGTGACAGTCCGCGCTCGCCGATCTTCGAGTCAATGCCGAACTCGCGGGAGTCGATGAGCTGGGTCAGACGAGCCTTCTCCAGTGCAATACGAACACGGTCACGGTCATAGTCTTCGTCCCAGGTGAGGGCGACGTTCTGGGCGATCGTTCCGTCGAACAGTGCGACGCGTTGGGGCACGTAGCCGACCCGGTCACGCCACGCGCGGATCACTGTGGTGAGCTCGTGGCCATCCACAGCGATCGTTCCATGAGTGGGCACGCTGAGCCCGAGCAGCAGATCGATAAGAGTGGATTTGCCTGCGCCGGAGGGCCCCACGATTCCCAGGGAACTGCCGAGCGGGATTTTAAGAGAAAGACCCTTGAGCACGTTCTCACCGGAGCCCGGGTAGCGAAACTCAAGATGGTCGAGGGTGAGCGTATGTGGGTTGTCGGGGATGGTGCCGGAGTCGGCCCTTACTGCGGTGACCCCGAGGTTGGCTTCGGAGTCGCGCATGTCGTTGATGACGTCGAGGGCGCCGGGGGTCGACGCCGTGGCCTGCACAAGCGCACCCTGAACGCCGTTGAGTGCCGGGATCAGGCGGAAGCCTGTGGCAGCGAAGAGCGCGACCGACGCAATGGCCCCCTGGAGGTCGGAGGTAGCGTATGCAGCGCCGCCGATGAGCAGGAGGCCGCCGATGAGCGCCGCCTCGAAGGCGAATCCGGGGAGGATGCTGAGGAAAGAGCCGTTGCGTCGAGCCCGGATCGCATGGAACCGGTTCTGCGCGACGATGCCAGCGACATTGTCGAGGCGGTTACGCAGACTGAGTTCTTTCAGAGCATCCACCATCTCAGTCATCAGGATGGCCACTCGATAGCTGTAGTCGCGGTTAACCTGACCGGCCTCGAGGGCACGGCGAATGACCAACTTATTCACGAGAAGGGCGACAAGGCCGAGATAGACCATCGCTATCACTGACGTGATTGGGTCGGCGACAAAGAGCACGGCGAGGATCAACACGAAAGTCGTCAACATGCTCGGTACGAGAGCGAGCGGGAGGATGAACCCTGCTACCGCATTTGCAATGCCCGCGTCTGCGATTCTGGTGATCTCGGCCACCGTGCGCTTGGAACGCTGCTCCCAGCTCGAGTGGATATATGCCGAGAATAGTCGTTTGCCGATTTCGAACTCGTATGCGGCGAATCGCTTCGTGGCCACCCAGTGCATGCCAACATTCAGCAGGCTCTTGAGAATGATCAGCAGGCAGGCCGTCAGCACGAGCCATGGTGTGTACTCGGCCGGAATCTTGCCGATCACCGGGAGGTTCGGATCGCCCCCCGTGACCGCGGGCGTGATTACTAAAGCGAGAATGGCCATCGCCGCGACATCCAGGATGGTGAGCAAGCTCGTGACGATCATGTAGCCAACGTAGAAACGCCGTGCTCCCGCAGGGAGGAGCGGCAGGAAGTCACTCAGAGTGGTCCAGATGCGTTTCATCGGGCCGAGCCTATCAATTTCGGGAATGGAACCCGCTGTGGGCGCGGGCTGAGCGGAGACGTACGACATCCGTGTCGTGCGACATTGTTGTTGAGCAGCACTTAGATTAGCGCGGTGACTATCACCAGGTCGCGACGAGACCGCCCCAGGAGAGGCCCACACCGAAACCCAGCATCATGACCCGCATGCCGGGAGCGAGCTCGCCGCGTCGCACAGCTTCAGTGAGCGCGATAGGAATTGTCGACGAGACGGTATTGCCCGATTCCTCCAGGGCCACAAAAAACTTCTCTTTGGGTATTCCAAGCTTCTTGCGCAAGTGCTCGAGCATGAACGCGTTGGCCTGGTGGAAGACGAACAGGTCGATGTCGTCAAAGCCGACGCCGGCCTTGGCCAGGATCTCGTCGACTGACGCAGGGACGATATCGATCGTGAATGAGAAGATTTCGGGCCCGTCCATGAACAGGTCATATCCGCTCTCGGTCAAACCACGAGTGGCCATAGATGCTTTCGGGGCAATGTCCTCGCCCGACCGGAGCCCGCCGTGAGGCACGATGAGGTTCTTGCCTCCAGCGCCGTTAGAGCCGTAGGTGAAGCCGACCAGCGCTTCCGGCCCCTCCGTTGCTTCGACGAGTGTCGCTGCCGCTCCGTCGCCGAAGATCGTGCGCACGGACTTGTCTAACGGATTGATGAACTTGCTGTAGGTGTCTGCGGTGATGACCAGAACATTTTCCACCTGGCCGGATTCGATGAGCCCCTTCGCCAGCCCCAATGCATACACGTAGCCGGAGCAGCCGAGGGTGATGTCGGTCGCGCCAGCTGTGATGGGGATGCCGAGTCCATCTTGAACCAGGCACGCCGTCGTCGGCATGTAAAAATCGGGGCTCTGTGTGCAGACGATGAGGTATTTGATCGATTCCGGGCTGATGTTATGGGCGTCAAAAAGCGCCCTTCCGGCTCCGATGGCCAGGTGAGAGGAGAATTCGTCGTCGCTGGCGATGTGCCTGCGAGAGATCCCAGTCTTCGCTGAGATTTTCTCGACCGTCCACTCGGGGAACTCGGCCGCGAGATCCTCGTTCGTCAGGATCTTCGCTGGGAGGTAACTCTCGACTGCCCGAATTCGCGCCTTCATGGTGTCACTCTAGGCCGGTATAGCCTACTGCGCTGTGTAGCCGCCGTCGATGACCAGAGTCGAACCAGTGACCCATCGAGAAACAGGCGAGATCAGGTACAGGACGGCGGCCGCAACGTCATCGGGGGTGCCGAGCCCCAGCGGATGGGCCGCAACTACACGCTCGAAGCCTGCAGATCCGAGTTCGGCGCGCATGACCTCTGTGAGCGGGGTATCAACGATGCCCGGTGCCACCGAATTCACCCGAATTCCGTCCCGCGCGAGTTCCACTGCCAACGAGCGGCTCAGCGCGGTGATCGCTCCCTTGGTGGCGGAATACAGGCTCGCGGCGGGCTGCCCAGCGAGTGCCGCGACTGAAGAGAGCAGCACAAGACTGGCATCAGCGGTGTGAACGGTCTTGGCACGGAACGCTTTGGACAACATGATTGCCGTTGTGACGTTGAGGGTAAGCAGGGACTCGGCTGCGGCCGGCTTCACGGTTCGCAATGGAGTCACGGAGTGAGCGCCGGCGGAATGCACCAGCGCGTCGAGAGGCCCGAGGTAGTCACGCACGTTCGCTACCATGCCCTGGATGCCCTCCAGGTCGGTGAGATCGAACGGCACCACCAGGTGCCCAGTTCCGTGGAGGTTACCCTCAACTTCGCGCAGCGAGTGCTCGACTCTGCCGACGAGGGCCACCCTCATGCCCTGGCGGCTTGCCTGCAACGCGACAGCCCGGCCGATGCCCGATGACGCCCCCGTGACGAGAGCCGTGCGCCCGCCCAGGCCGAGAAAGTCAGTAACGATCTCAGGCTCCGCCACGCGTTGTCAGCGCGAACAGATCGGCGACCGTCGACGCATTGGCGAGCTCATCGCTCGTCACGGTGATGCCGAAGGTGTCGTCGAGCTCGGCGATGAATGACAGATTAGACATGGAATCCCAGTCGAGATCGTCGAGTAAACTCTCCGCCGTTACCGTATCGGCGTCGACTTCGAGAATTTCTGCGATCAGACGAATGAATTCACTTTGTTCCATGGCCCCATGGTAGGCCAGCGCCAGTCGGGGAGCTCTTGCTACTGCAGGTCTTGCTGGCGTGGGTCGGCGAACTACTGT
>NZ_JANLVV010000187.1:0-1324 GCF_031364185.1 Salinibacterium sp.
TGATGGATTGTGCCCGCGTTCGCGTACTGGCGCCGCTGGTAGACAACTCTCTGCTGGCGGAACGACTCGGCTATGCGTCGCCGACCGCAGCGGTGGCCGCGGTCGCTCGCATCTCTGAGAGATCCGCGCGTGCCCGACTGAGCATCGCGGACGCCGTGGGTGACGACACCGCGCTGTCTGGCGCCGTCGTGGCTGCTGCTCGCCCCAGTGTGAGCGATGCCCTTGATGCCGGGCGGCTTGGCCTGGATGCCGCAAACCTCATCACGACTGAGCTGGCGTCCATCGCCGGGCGCACACCCGCCGACGTGCTTGACATCGCCGAATCCGTGATGGTCGGCCTTGCCACCGGCGTCAGCGCCAGCGGCGAGCCCATGGTTGCCGCGGTATCCGTAGATTTTCTTGCCGGAGAGATCCGGCAGGTCACCGCCGCCGCCGACCCAGACGGTGCCCGGCCGCGCGAAGAACGAGCAACACGACGCCGCGAGTTCCGCCTGGGCACCGCCGACGAAGACGGTCTCATGCCAGCACACGGCAGGCTGCTACCCGAAATCGGAGTACTCCTCGCCGGGATGCTGGAGGCACACCGCCGCTCCCCCCGATTCGCCGATGTCAATGCGGGCCTCATCAGTGCCGATGGACTGGCCCTGGCACCTGATTCACGCGTCGCTGATTCACGCATCGCTGACATGCGCACTCCCGGGCAGCGTCGCCACGACGCTCTGGGCGAGATACTCCTGGCAGCAGCCGCCGCAGAAGGGGCGCCCCGACTCGACGGGCAGTCCGTCACCGTGCTGGTGACAGTGACGGCCGCCGATCTGGTGAATGCTGGCGGCCTCGACTCAGATGCCATCGGCACCATGGCAGGCTCACCATTTCCCGTCTCACGGCGAACCATTGAACGCTTCGTCGACGCCGGAGGCTACCGCGCGGTCTCAGTCGATGACAATGGCGCAGTCATTTCGATCAGCTCGCCACAACGCTGCTTCACCCCGATGCAGAGGCTCGGGATGGTCGCCCGCGACGGGGCCGGCTGCGTAACCCCCGGATGTACCAGCCCCCACTACACACTCCAAGCCCACCACGTCATCCCCGACCGGGATGGCGGCCCCACCGCGCTCGATAACGGACTGCTGCTGTGTTTCTGGCACCACCAACAGGTCGATACTGGGCCATGGGAATACCGGATGATCGCAGGACTCCCATATGTTCGCGGGCCAGGCATCCCCGACTGGACACACACACGCACTCGCACACCAGTGGCACACGTCGCGTGACCGAGCCAAGCCGTGCCGAACCACGCCTGCCCTGAAGATCACTCGACGGG
>NZ_JANLVV010000202.1:0-2151 GCF_031364185.1 Salinibacterium sp.
AGAACACCGGTGACGCGGTGGTGTCGATCGTGAAGTCCAGCAAGGACGGCGCCTTCGACAACACGCCGTACATTGGCACCCTCGAGAATGGCGGGGTGGACATCGCTCCGTACCATGACCTCGCCAGCAGGGTCAGCGCCGAGCTGGGCGCCGAGATCGACCAGCTTCGCGCCGACATCATTTCGGGTGCCGTCAAGGTGACCAGCCCGAGCACTCCTCGCTAGCGTTCCGCGGCGGCGCCGTCGCGGTTTGGTAACCATTGCGCGTCAGCTACCGGTTCTACTTCTCGGAGATGACCTGACTCAGTACTCTAAAGGCACTATGTCCCAGCCCTGATGGTTGGGCAGCATCCTGGAGGACACCTTGAGAATCACCTCACGCGGCCGCGTCGTCAGCGGTATTGCCTTGGTCGGAGCGAGCGCTATCGTGCTCTCTGGCTGCGCAGCAGCACCGGAACCCGCTGCGAGCGGCTCAGCCGCCGCCAGCGACTTCATCCCCTGCATGGTCTCTGACCAGGGTGGATTCAACGACAACTCGTTCAACCAGCTCGGTTTCGAGGGTCTCACTGAGGCCGCCAAAAAACTCAATGTCAAGCCGATCACGGTCGAGTCCGCAACGGAAACCGACTATGCACCGAACCTTGACAGCCTCGTCTCACAGGGTTGCTCACTGATCATCTCCGTGGGCTTCGCCCTGTCACAAGCTACGGTCGAGTCGGCCCTAGCTAACCCGGACGTCAACTACGCCATCATCGATGACGCGGCCGATAATGACTTCAATGGCAAGACCGACGCTCCGAACATCAAGCCGATCCTGTTCAACACCGCACAGTCGGCGTTCCTCGTCGGCTACGCCGCCGCCAGCTATTCGAAGACGGGCATCGTCGCGACCTGGGGCGGCCTGCCGTTCCCGACCGTGTCGATTTTCTCTGACGGCTTCGCCCAGGGCGTTGCGCACTACAACACGGAGAAGGGCAAGGCCGTTAAGGTTCTCGGCTACGACCCCGCGACCCCCGAGACCTACACGGTGACCGGGGGCTTCGAGGCCAACGACGTCGCGAAGTCGACGGCCAAAAACTTCATCGACCAGAACGCAGACGTGCTGCTGCCCGTCGGTGGGCCGATCTACCTGAGCGCAGTCGCCGCGATCACGGACTCGGGCAAAGACATTGCTCTCGTCGGTGTTGACGCCGACCTGTTCGTGACCGACCCCACCACCGAGGCCGTCATCATGACCTCGATCCTCAAGGGCATCAAGACGGCAACCAACGCGGTTGTCGCCGACGCTGCCGCCGGCAACTTCTCCACCGATGCCTACGTCGGCACCCTGGAGAACGATGGGGTCGGCTTCGCGCCGTTCCACAACTTCGAGTCGAAGGTCGACCCGGCCCTGGCCGGCGAGCTGGACGCGCTGAAGGCCGACATCATCTCCGGTGCAGTGCCGGTGAAGTCGTACCTCGGGTAGCATCCATCTAGTACATAGGGCGGGGAGGTCGGCTCAGCTGGCCTCCCCGGCTTCGTTAACACCCGAGCGCAGTCGACGACGCCTGCAGGTTAGATTGGTTTACATGAAGCTGGAACTTCGCGGAATCACCAAGAGGTTCGGTTCGCTGGTCGCTAACGACCACATCGACCTGACCGTTGAGCCGGGCGAGATCCACTGTCTCCTCGGCGAGAACGGTGCAGGAAAGTCCACCCTGATGAACGTGCTATACGGGCTGTACCAGGCAGACGAGGGCGAGATTCTCCTTGGCGACAAGGTTCAGCATTTTGCCGGCCCTGGAGACGCCATGGCCGCCGGAATCGGGATGGTGCACCAGCACTTCATGCTGATTCCCGTGTTCACCGTCGCAGAGAACGTCATGCTCGGCCACGAAGACGTAAGCTTCGGCGGCAGGCTTGACCTCGCCGGTGCGAGGGAGAAGGTGCGCGAGATCTCGAGTCGTTTTGGTTTTGACGTAGACCCGGATGCACTCATCGACGAACTGCCGGTGGGCGTGCAGCAGCGCGTCGAGATCATCAAGGCCCTCTCTCGTGACGCGAAGGTGCTCGTGTTCGACGAGCCGACCGCCGTGCTGACCCCGCAGGAGACCGATGAGCTCATGGCGATCATGCGCCAACTCAAAGAGTCGGGCACCTCCATCGTGTTCAT
>NZ_JANLVV010000252.1:0-4443 GCF_031364185.1 Salinibacterium sp.
CCAGGCACCCGTGGCGTCCGTCGTGACGATGATCGTGACCGGCCCGACGGGGCCGTTCCAGATAACGACAACTCGAGCGCCAGAAATCCCGCGATCACCCGGATCGCGAACGCCGTCACCGTTGACATCGTCGAACACCACGCCGTTCAGCGCAGCGTTTCCGACAACGATGAAGTCGACATCCAACCGGATGCCCCCGTTGCTGAGCGTCGCGACGGCGCTGGATGCGCTACCCCCATCGAGGTCAGACGCCGGTACGTACCCCGCAGGCAGCGTGGTGGGGTCATACGAGACCACCACATCTCCGGCCGGAAGCCCGAGCGCGCGGTAGCGGCCCGAGGAATCGGTCGTGGTGACGACCACGATGTCATCCGGCGTTCCCTGGATGCCATCGGCGCCGGGGGAGCGGACGGTAACCACGACACCGGCCAGCCCGGGCTCGTTGCCGGTCTGCGTGCCATCGCCGTCGACATCCAGCCACAGAAGATCTCCGACGCCCGCAGTACCGCGATATCCGAAGTCCTGGTTGAGGTTGGTCGCGCCACCGGCGAGGCTGAGCCGCGAGGCGCCATCCGCACCGCCGTCGGGATCGAAGGTGGGCGCGATTCCCGTGGGAAGTCCGCTGAGCGTGATCGAGAACAGGCCGGTTGGCTGCTCTTCGAAGACGTATGCGCCATCGACGTCGGTCGTCGTCACCGTGACGACATCGTCGGCTGTACCGAAGCTTCCGTCGAGGCCCGCCCAGGTGAGTGTCACGGTCACTTCTGCAAGACCCGGCTCCGTGGGGTCGATGATTCCGTCGCCGTTCTGGTCGAGCCAGACCGTATCGCCGATCACGCCCGTGCCGACATAACCGAAGTCGACCGTGTCGAGCGCGGCGTCGGCACCAAGAACCACCGTCACCGTCGAGTCGAGCCCATCATCAAGGTCGTAGCTTTCGACGAGGCCAGCCGGCAGGGTCGCCTCATCGACCGTGACGGAGAACGTGCCGGCCGGCAAACCCGAGAACCGGTAACCGCCCGCGCCGTTCGTCACGGCGACCAGGGCGACATCGTCCCCTCCGCCCACCACTCCGTCGGGGCCAAACCAGGTAAGGGTGACCGTGACACCGCCCAGTCCCGGCTCATTGGCATCCTGGTTTCCGTCGCCATTGAGGTCGAGCCAGAGGCGATCACCAAGGGAGCTCGAGCCCGAGTACCCGAAGTCCTGGAGCAGGTCGCTGCCCACCAGCGTCAGGGCCGTCACCCCGTCGGGGGCGGTGGTTCCGCTGTCGGCATCGAAGGTCGGGGCAAACCCCGCGGGCACCCCCGAGGTGACGCGCACGGTGTACGCGCCATCCGGAACATCCTTCACTGCCCAGTTGCCGTTAGCGCCGGTGACGGTGGTGAACACCCTGTCGTCGCCTCCACCTGCGACACCATCGGTGCCGAGATAGGTCACCGTGATGCTGACGCCGACAAGACCCGGCTCGGCCGGATTCTGAACCCCGTCGGAGTCGAGATCCCACCAGACCCGATCACCGATGACGGAAACGGCGTCGTAGCCGAAG
The DNA here is from genome assembly GCF_031364185.1 of Salinibacterium sp. Lineage (NCBI taxonomy): Bacteria > Bacillati > Actinomycetota > Actinomycetes > Micrococcales > Microbacteriaceae > Salinibacterium > Salinibacterium sp. The sequence goes on from NZ_JANLVV010000252.1 coordinate 1,550, forward strand.
TCCACATCCCGGATCGAATCGCCCGCGGCAACCGTGACCGGCGTCACCGAGTTGTTGTTGCCATCCCGGTCGAAGCTGTTGGTCACCGCGGCGGGAAGCCCGCCGACCACCGCAACAGAGTATGCCCCCGGCAACAGGTTGTCGAACAGGTAGAGCCCGTTGTCGTCGGTGGTGGTGGTGAAGACCGCGTCGTCTCCGCCGCCGGCAACCCCGTCTACACCGAGCCAGGTCAGCGTCACCGAGGCACCCTTGATGCCGATCTCGCCGCCGTCTTGAACGCCGTCTCCGTCGCGGTCCAGCCAGACAAAGTCGCCAATGGATGCGGTGCCGGCGTACCCGAAGTCCTGGGCGAGGTCTGCAACACCGGCCGCAAGATTCACCGTGCTGGAGTTGCTCGTGCCGCCCGCGGGGTCAGAGACCACGCCGTATCCGACCGGAAGCCCGCTCACCGTCACGGAGTATGGCCCGGCGGCAAGCCGCTCGGCGAGGTAGGAACCGTTGGTTCCGGTCGTCGTGACGTAGGTGATGTTGTCGGCGGTGGTCGCGAGGTTTCCATCCGGTCCTCCGAAGACCACCGTGACGGTGGCCCCGGGCAGCCCGGGCTCCGTGGCATCCTGCACCCCGTCCGCATTCTGGTCGAACCAGACCCGATCACCGATCGACCCGGTGCCGGTGTAGCCGAAGTCAACATCCCGCTTGGCCGCGTCGCTGGCCAGAGTGCCCTGCCACACGCCGTTGGCACTCGCGGCGCCGCCGTCGAGGTCATAGCTGGGGGTCACTCCCGCGGGGAGGGTGGCGGCATCCACAGTCACCCGGTAGTTGCCACCCGGCAGCGAACCGGCCAGCCACGCGCCGTTCGAGTCGGTAGTGACCACCACGGTCTCGTCATCGGACGTTCCGAACAGTCCATCCACACCGGCATAGACCACCGCTACGTTGATGCCAGCCAGGCCGGGCTCACCCGCGTCGCGTGTGCCGTCCCCGTCCACGTCGAACCAGACCAGATCGCCGATGGAGGCCAGGTCGAGGCGCACGGTGACGGTGTCGGCCGTCACGTTGTCGTAGTCCGCGTAGATGACACCGCTGACCTGCAGGGCTGGATCCACCCCGAAGTAGTGTGGGACGTCGACCGTGTTCGCCACCGTCCTGGAGGGTGCATTAGCCGCCGTGTTGGCCAGCGGAGGAACCGTCAGTGAATAGCTGATCGTCACCGTGTCACCGACGGCGATCGGGCCCGGGATGTTCCAGGCCAGGGATCCGTCAGAGGGATTGGTGTCCACCTCGATCACGCCCGCTGGTGGGGTGGAGGTGAAGCCAGTCAGTCGGAGGTCAGGGGTGTCGACGACGTTCACATCCCAGGCGGGAGAGGTTCCGGAGTTGGTTACGGCGACCGTGTACGTGAGTGTCTCGCCGGGCTTCGCGCGGCGTGCATCCGAATCTCCGATTTGGCCGCCGACGAGCTTATCGACCGTCAGAAGCGGCTCGACGATCGCGATGGTAGCTGACGACGAAGAGCCCCGTGTGTCGAAGGATGACGCGGCCGGCACGGCGCCCGGGGTACCCGAGATCGTGTCCGTGCGGTTGTACACCGGGGTGGCAGTGTTGACAACCGAGGTGGTGCCAATCGCGGCCGGGGTCATGATGCCGTCGTAGGTGATCGTGACTACCCGATCGCCGGATGCCGCAGTCCCAAGATCGCCGAGGAAGAAGCCGATCGGCGAATCCGTCTCGGTATTGCCGACGACGACCGCCGTCACGTTCGGCGAGCATGCGCTGCCGCCCTGCACACAGCCAACGGATACCGGATTGCTGAACTTCACGCCGGTCGGAAGGGTGTCGAGCACGGTCACGTCATAGGCGATCGTGTTGGCCGGGATCGTCACGGTGAGGGTGTACGTGGCGCGCTCACCGATCGTCCGCGGTGTGGGCGTGACGGACTTGGCGACGGCAATGCCGGGCACGCGCAGCGTCACGTTACTGGTGGACTGGTAACCAGACCCGGGTCCGCCCGCCGCCGACGTCGCGCTGCGCTCGTCGGTGGCCGGCCCGCCGAGTGAGGTGGCGAGGGCGGTGGCGATGTTCACGATGGTGCTGCCGCTGATCACCGGATCCACAACCTTCGCCTGGTAGGTGAGGTTTTGGGATGTCGCGGGCGCGAGGGAAGATTGCGTGAAGGTGATCGTGCGGGCGGCCTGGTTCCAGACCCCGCCGCCGGGGAGGGTGGCGTTCGCCGTCACCAGGTTGCCACCGGCATCCGTCGGCTGGATGCTGGAGGGCACCGTGTCGGTCACGACCACATCGTGCGCCGTGGAGACGTTGGCCCCGCTGCCGTTGGCGAGCGCGAGGGTGTACGTCACGAGCTGACCACCGACCACCTGGCCCCCGACCGCGTCACTCGACTTGAGGATGGAGAGGTCGGGCTCGACAATGGTGACGTCCACGCGCGCGCTGGTGACGCTGCTGGCCTGCCCGGCCTGGTTGGCCCATCCGAAAGTCGCCCGGTTGGGGACGACGTCAGTTCGCACTGGTCCGCTGGCATCCAGTACCCGCGCCGTGAACGTCAGGACGACGAGGTCGTCGCCGGAACCACTCGGGTTGGCAAAGGGCGTAGTCAACGGGGCGGTGATCGTATTGCCACTCAGAGTCGCGTTCTGGGGAGCACCACCTCGCACGGTGAAGGTGGGGGTGCCCTGGATGCTCAGTCGAGCATCCACGACATCTGTTATTGCCGAAGCGCCGTAGACCGTGGAGCCCTCCGGGATGGTCGCGGTGACCGTGTAGGTAACCAGTTCACCGATCGTCGCCTGGGGGGAGGAGTTGCAGGCTTCAGTGACGGAGGTGGCACCCGACATGACGATCGCGGCGTTTGCGATTTAAACTCTCGCGTTGTCGAT
>NZ_JANLVV010000263.1:0-2607 GCF_031364185.1 Salinibacterium sp.
GGCCCCGTATACCGCTATGACGCCGACCTGAAATCGGACGTGAAGTGGCCGGAATACTGGGACGGGAAGGCCCTCTTCGGCGAGTGGAATCAGGGCAAGATGTACTCGTTCCAGCTGAACGAGTCGACTCCGCCGGCGGAAGCTACCGCTGTGGTCGATATCAATCGCATTCTCCCGGGAATCTTTGATGGCGGGCCGAAATGGCATCGCTCCATGGACTTCACGTTCGGCCCGGATGGGGCTCTATACATCATCGACTGGGGCTCCGATTTTGGGGGGTCGACCGCAGATTCTGGCGTCTTCAAGGTGGACTATGTCAAAGGCAGCTCCTCCCCGATCGCCCGCGCGTCAGCGGACGTCACCTCCGGCCCGGCCACGAGTCTGACTGTTGCCTTTAGTTCGGCTGGCACGCGTCATCCCCTGTCGCTTGACTACAGCCTCCAGTGGAATTTTGGCGACGGCTCTGCCACGAGTGCTGCGGAGAACCCTACCCACACTTATACCGCCGCCGGCGAGTACACGGCACAGCTCACCGTGACCGACATCCTGGGAAAGACCGCTGTCGCAAACGTCAAGATTGTTGTGGGCAATGCGCTGCCGGCCGTAACCATCGACTTCCCGGAGAACGGCGGATTTTTCGAGTGGGGTGACCAGGTGGCCTACGAGGTCACGGTGAGCGATCCAGATAGCGCCGGCGCCATAGATTGCTCGAAAGTTCGGGTGCTCCCGGCTCTCGGGCATGACTCTCACAACCACGACTTCGGCGAGCTGAGCGGGTGTAAGGGAACGATCCAGACCATTCGGGATGCGGGGCACGGCCTCGAGGCGAATCTCTTCTGGGTGATCAACGTGAGTTACACAGACGATGGTGGTGCCGCTCAGGTGCCGCTCACCGGATTCGGCACTAATGTGCTGAACCCTCAGCATTTTCAAGCCGAGTATTTCGACAGCACAGGGCGCATAGGTGGGGACGGCGGCGCGAACGACGGCGTCAAGCTTGAGGCTACCGGGGATGTCGCGGGCGGTGGACGCAATCTCAGCTACGTCGATGCCAACGATTTTTGGTCGTATGAGCCGGTGAATCTGGTGGGAATCGACTCCATAACTCTTCGAACAGCAAGCGGTTATTCCGGATCGTCAACCATCGAGGCTCGGTGGGGCTCCGAAACGGGCCCCGCGATCGGAAGTGTTGTCACTTCGCCGACGCTCAAGAACGGTTCACCAGACTGGCAGACCTACAGCGACTTTGAGATGAGTCTGGATACCGGTCGCCCCACCGGCTCGGGAAAGCTATTCTTCGTGTCGCTCAATGGCGGTGTGAATGTGAACAGCATGGTGTTCGTCGGGGACGGCGTGCAGAGCAACACTCGACCGGAGGTTGACCTCACGGTCGACTCAGACTCTGGTGTGGCGCCTCATACGGTGACCGCTATTGCTGCCGCGACCGATCCGGACGGGAACACGGCGGGCCTGACCTGGCAGTGGGACAGGGGCGACGGGAACGGATTTACGCCGGGCGCGATGACGGAGCGGTTCGACTATCTGACGGCGGGCATCCACAAGCTGATTGTGCGGGTTACTGACGAGGGAGGCGCGTACACGGACGTGTCGAAAACCATCACGGTAACGGATCCGCTAACCGGGATCTGCCTGGCCGGGCGGTCGGACGGGTTCGACGGCACCAGCCTCGACACCGGGCGCTGGAACCGCAACGTTCGCACCAATCAGTTCCTCACGGTAGAGGGTGGCGGGCTCGTGATACCGGCCAGTCTCACTGACCTTCATGCCGCGGGGACGGGCACCCCCAACCTCGTGTTGCAGGATCTACCCAGCGGAGCATTCACCGCGACGGCCAAGGTGAACTTTCCCGCTCGACTGATGTACCAACAGGCCGGCCTGATCATCTACGGCGACGACGATAACTATCTCAAGTTGGTGAACATGGCTCGCGGCGGCACGAGCGACGCTTCTAACCGCGTCTTCCAGTTCCTCAAAGAAACAGGCGCAGTGCCGGTCGAGACGAACACCGCGCCGCTGGGGGTGGGCTTTCCTGACACGTTCTATGTTCGACTTGTCAGCGATGGCACCACGCTGACGGCACAGTATTCGGCCGACGGCACAAACTACACGTCGATGGAGACCACCAACGGCCTCAGCGGGATGGTGAATCCCCGGATCGGGCTATTGGCGCTGGGATCGACGTCGACGGCCGCGGCTGGGGCGCCCCTCGTGAACGCCACATTTGATTGGTTCCAGGTCACTCCGGATGACACGGTGCCAGCGTCGACGCCCGGCGACGAGTTCGACGGCACCGCTCTCGACTACTGTCGCTGGTCTGTCGTTAATGAGAACAGTTCTGGCTACCGCGTGCAGGACGGCAGCCTGCGGATCGATACCTCTCCGTTCGACATCTACGGTGCCGATTCCGGAGTGGAGAACTTCGTGGTGCAGGCACAACCCGCAGGAGACTGGATCGTCGAAACTCGAGTTGACGCCTCGGCGTTCGACCGGCGCTACCAGCAGGGCGGACTCATACTGTACGGCGACGACTCCAATTATCTGAAGCTCGACATCCTTGCCACCAATGCGGCCGGATCGACGCTCGCG
>NZ_JANLVV010000268.1:0-24254 GCF_031364185.1 Salinibacterium sp.
GATCGCGAGACGGACACGGGCTTCAACAGGCTCAACATGGCTCATCCCCCAACAATCCGCGGAAAGTGTCACCACCAAAACGCGCCAAACCGTCACCGATGTCCTGAGGCAGAACTGTCACCGATGTCCTGAGACATAACAGCCGTCGATGTTCCTGAAGCTCGGGTCGATCCCCGCAATTACGAGGGCATCAAAACTGACGCCACTGAACCCAGCCGTGGGAGGAAACGAAACCGAGTTCCCGGCGAATGGCTTGGTAAGCAACGTTCCACCCGCTTTAAAGAACGATCTCTGCTCAGCAGTTAGTTTCAGGCCGAGTACGCGCTCGAGGTCCTCCGCACTCTCAACGACCTTCGTAGCGCCGTCGCGGCGGTCATTCCCCATCCCGACCGTTAGCACCACAATCGGACTATTCACCCCCAGCACATCCTCAAATTGGGCCCTCGCCGTCTCCGCTGAGGCCTGATCCTTAAGCAGCGGCTCGAAGACGACTTGCCCTGTTTTCACGGCAGACTCTGTGTTGTCGTTCAGCTCTGTGACGAGACTTGAGACCATGAGCGCGAGCGTGCTTTCGAGGACAAGAAGCCCCGCGAGAACCGTCAGAGTAACGGAAGCGGATCGCCGTTCTTGAGCGAGCTTGCGTATCGCCAGACGGCTCGCGAAGGATCTTGGCGAGAGCTTGCTCAGAATGCTCAGGCAAAGTGGCACGACCACGATCGTTACAGCCATGCCTATCGCTATCGCTGCCACCGACATGCTGGCGATTGTCACCGTGTCGCTTCCGATGAAGATGCCGAGACTTGCAAGAAGGACTGCCCCAACTACGCGGTACAGGACGCGATCCCACGCTCGCTCTTGGGAAATGTCGGGGTGAATCTTTCGTCGGAGCGCGAGGTCGCTAGAAGCGACGCCGACGCCCAGGCCGGCGAGGGCGAGGGGCACCGAGACGAAAACCACATAGCTGGATGAGATCGGGCTGAGTTCCTGCGTGGAAACGAGAACAAGTAACGGACGGATGAAAATCCCCCCAACAACCCCGATTCCGGTCCCGAGAGCCGCGCCTGCAGCCCCCGCCCCTAAAACAGCTAATGCAGCCGCAATTCGTGTATGCCGGTAAGGGACGCCGATCGTCCACATCGCCGTGCGCACACGCCTTGTGAAGGCGCCAGCAATGATCGCAGACAACAATCCCGCGACTATGGGAGCTGCGATCAGGGCGAAGAGGAAAGGCACGTTTTTGGCTGGTTCGCTGCTCTCAATCGAAGTTCGCGTCTCTACGGAAACGTCACTCGATGTGTCCAAAGACTCTCGCAGCGAGGGATAGCTCTCGGCAATGTTGACAACAGCGGTGAGAATTGCAGTCGCATCCCCACCACCGTGCCAGGCGAGCACCCTGCCCGCGCTTTGATCTAGCCGATTGGCGAGGTCATCGCTGATTATCGCTAAAGATGACCATGTTCCTGGGGGTACGAGAAACTCGCGTACTTCCGTATTGAATGAGTTTCGGAAGGTCCCGACGATCTGAATGCTCAGTGCACCATTGAAGAAGTGAACCTCGCTGCCTACCGGCCACAGGGCTGCTGAAGCCTCCGATACGAGGCCCTCTGCTACTTCGATCGGCCAACGTCCGGATAGAAGCTGAAGCCTGGCCTCCACGGACTTCTCAGATTGGATTTCCTCAAGGGCATAGGAAGTTTCATCCGAATTGTCTGCCCGAATACCGGATGCGACGTAGTCGATCGTAGGCTCAAGTCCGCCAGCTGAGAGAACAGCCCCACGGAGTAGATCGTCCAGCGCGGAACCGTCGGTGCCTAGCGGCGCCGAACCTGGCAGTTGGAGGCGCGCATCGGCGGTGCCCATAGCGGCATCCGCGCGCTGCTGCGGCGACAGCTCGAGCGCGTCTGCGACGCTGCTCGCTGCAACAACACCGAGCAGCGTGGCCGCCATGAGAACTACAACGAAGCGTAATTGCCATGCCCGAAGAAAGAATCGGGAGAGCTCGCCAACCGGAAAGCCTGCGCGGCTCATGACGACGGCTCGAGCGACAGTGATCCGTCGCTCATCTGCGCCATCCGACTCGCGAACCGCTCCGCGGCACGGTCGTGTGAAGCCACGACGACGCACACGCCGTCATCTGCGAGCGTGCGCAGCAGTCGAAAGATGGCGAGGGAATTTTTCGAGTCCAGAGCACCTGTGGGCTCGTCCGCGAGAAGAACAGAACGCCCCCCTACCAATGCTCGGGCAATCCCGACGCGTTGACGCTGACCGCCGGAGAGTTGTGATGGCATTCGCCGTGCTAGCTCCCCCAAGCCCACGCTGCCCAGCATTGTTTTGGCATCCTCCAGAGCGGCAGACCCGGAGAACCCGCGAGCCCGCAGTGGCAACTGCACGTTCTCCGAAGCGTCGAACTCTCGGATGAGGTTGTTCTCCTGAAATACAACGCCCACGTGCTCCAGCCGAAGCCGCGCGAGTGTGTCATCGTCGGCAGAAGCAACGTCAGTGCCCGCGACGAGCACCTCGCCGGAGTCGAGCGGTTGGAGGCCACCGATTACATTGAGTAAAGTCGATTTTCCTGACCCGCTCGCGCCACGCAGGAGAAGGAAATCCCCTGCGTGGACGAGCAAGTCCACGTGATCGACCGCCTGAACGATCTCCTCTGCGTCTCGAAACGAGACGCAGACGTCACGCAGTTCGATCGCGGGTGAGTCGATCAGCAGCTTGAGCCTTTCCCGCTCGTCATCGAATCACCGTACGGCCAGCCGATATCCGGATTTTGGCTGTACTGGTTCATCTGACACGCGGATCCCGAGCCAAGCGTGCTCCCATACCAGCACGCGTTGTAGACGCTGTTGTTCGCCCATGAGCTCATCTTGTCGTTGTTGCCAGCGCTGACGTCCTGAAGACCGAACCCACCCGTGCGCCAACCCAGCTGGGCGCCATAATTGGCGTTGTCGTAGATGCAGACTGCGTTGGTGGGACAGTCGCTCGGCGCGGCCGTAGCTGCGGTAGTTGCGGCGGCACCCAAGCTGGCGGCCGCCAATACGACGGCACTGGCTCGCGCGATCAATCGAGAATGAAGTATGGCTATCCCCTTCGAATCGAGATTCAGTCGGGAGCCAGCAAGTCGTCGGCCTGAACCTCCATCGTCACCCCACCCCTCGCTGATGTCAAGGAAAACTCGATTAATCACTTAGGCGTGCTCCGACGTGAACCACCGGGAACGTGCCGCGCCAGGCTTGTATCCGGCGATCCCTAGCGATGCCCGTCGTCACAGGTAGACTTAAGGCGGGCCAATCCAAGGAGGGAGTAACCATGTCGAACACCATCCAGACCAAGCTTGCTCCCGCGGAGCGTGCACGTCGTTTCGCCCTTGAGCAGGCCGAGCACAGTGGCGAGATGGAGGGTCTGCACGTAGACCCGGCCACCCGTGCTGACGCGGAAGAGTATGTCGCCGGTCGCATCGATTCCGACGAGCTAGTGGCGCGCACTCAAGCCCGCTACCGCCTTGCCTGAAGTAGTCGACCCCTACCTCGACCCCGACACCGGGCTACTCCGCAATCTTGTCGGCGCTCGGACGAACCCCGAACTCGATGCCGCCGAAGGCGCACTCGTGGTTGCGCGAGCACTTCAACTTCGGGATTATCCCGTTCGCTCTACCGGGGATCTCGATGAGTTCCGAGCTATCCACCGTCATCTGTTTCAGGACGTCTACGCGTGGGCCGGAGAAATCAGGACCGTCGACTTGAGGAAGAACGTCGATGGCGCCGAGCACTTTCTGTCGGTGTCAGCGATCGACCGTGGCTCCCTGTTTGCTGCCGACGAGCTGCGCCAAGACGGAATGCTCCGCGGGATGAGTCGAGACCAGTTCATCGACCGTCTCAGCCACCATTACGACCAATGGAACTATGTCCACCCCTTCCGCGAGGGCAATGGCCGAACGCAACGGGAGCTCTGGAACCGGGTGGCGCGCGACGCCGGCTGGCAGCTGGACTGGCGCTCTGTAGAGGGCGCCACAAACGACGCGGCGTGCCGTGCCGCTGCCGAGGGCCAGGACTTCGGACCGCTGCTGGCGATGTTCGATCAGGTCGTCTCGTGGGACATCACCCCTCGCAGATGAATGCCCGTGCCCACGTCCTGCCCACAATCGAGGAGCGACCGCAGTCAGCCTAGAAGGCTCACTGGCAGTCAAATGTGCCGCAATTGCTTACATCTGCCGCGCCTCCGGCTTGCCGCCGGGGGTCTGATGGCGACTGAAAATCGTGAGGTCACGGGATCGACGCCCGTCGGAGCCACCAGCATCAACCCCCTACGGTCGGGAACCCACCAGGAGGTTCTCATAGCTGAGACCGGTAGTCCCCGAGGCATGAGGTTCGGTTGCGAACCAGAACGCTGTTGACGCGATATCGTCCTTGCGCACGAGGTAGCGACCGTCGGGCATCCACCCCAAATCCTGCACCGTCACCCTAAGAGACGATTCGAAGGAGACCGCATCGTTGAGGTGCCATCGAAACATGCCGAACCGGGTCTGGCTCTGGTATAGCCCATCGGGCTTGATGACCTGGTGCATCCCCATTCGATCACCGTGATACTCGGTGTAGCCCCCCTCCGGAAGTTCGAAATTCCAGGCTCCACCGAAATAGTCCTCGGTGCCGGTGCCGGCAATGGTGGGGAACTCATCGTCATCATCGATGAAGAATTTGACCTCGCCCTCACCCCACCACCCGGGATGATTGACGCCAACGGCGAGGAAAGTGCCGACATATTTTCCCTGGGCCTCCACATCCAGAAGTGTGTGGATGCCATCGGCGACCGGGTTGCTGCGGTTCCATGTGGCATGCAGATACATCGAGTCCTCGGGGATGTCTCCCGCGCCAAAATCGACGTAATAGTAAAGAAACGTGTCCTCTTGTGCGATGTTCTCGATGGTGATGCGGGCGGACTTGTGGAACGGCATTGGCCAGAACGAATTCAAGCCGCAGTAGGGGGCCGTCATGACGTGCCGCGACGAGAACAGCGTGAAGACGTCCCAGCCCAGCCCGAACAGATCACCAATCGGCAGCTCAATCGATGCCTCATCGGCGCCATCCCAATAGAAACGAATGATCAGCCGACGCCACCATTCGGGGCGAACCGCTGCCCAGATGTGCTGGATGATCCCGCTGCCGTTGATCGCCGCAAGCTCGGTGACTGAGCCAGCTGGCAACACGATGCTGGGGCTTACTTTCCAGCCCTGGCCGAGGTCGCGCGATTGCTCCTCGCCGGTGCCCTGGGTGGCCCGCGCGCCCTGCCCGGGCAGGCCAGTGGGATTTTCCGCGCTGATCGAGCGACTCTTCAAGTGGGAGGGCCGAGCGAGCCCGAAATCATCTGACATGCGGTCGATCATTGATGGATCCTTTGAAAAATAGGCGGCGCCGACGAACACACTTTGTCTGTCGACGCCACACGGAGAGCAGTGTCAGTATGAAGCGAAAGGTCTCATCAAGCCTGGCGCAATAGCGCCTCCACGGGGTCTTTCAGGCCCTTGAGCGCCTCCGCCGCTGAGACGTCACCGGTCGAGACAAGGGAGAGCTGCTGGGCTACGGCGTTGGATATCTGCGCGTAGTTGACCGGGAAGCCGTACTTTCTGGTGTGGTCGATCGAGTCGAACCACACGCCCTTGCGCTCGCCGGATAGGCCCGGGAACATGGTGGCCTTATTCTCCTCGAGCACGCTGAGCAGAGGGGGAATGCCTCCGACATTCGCAGCGAGAAGCAGGTTCCACGCCTCGGGGCTCTCAAAGTACTCAAGTGCGGTGAACGCGGCCTCGCCATTCTTTCCACCCTCTGGCATGAGCCAGCCATCTACCCACACCGGAGTGTAAGACTTGCCCGTCGACCCTGAGGGCGCAGGAGTCACTCCCCACTCAAAATCGGAGATCGCGGATGCGCCGGCCATCGCCCACGCACCGTTTACCATCGTCGCCAGGCGACCCGAGGTGAACATGTCCATCAGCGGCACCGTGGTGAGCAGACTTTCCGGCGGAACCAGGCCGTCTTTGAACATCTTGGCAAGGAACTCGAACGTGTCGATCGCTTCCGGGCTATCCATCTCATAGGAGGTCAGGTCGTCGCTCAGGAATGTCGCGTCGTTTGACCAGAGGTATTGCGATGTGCGCTCGGGGTGCAACTCGATAGCGGCTCCATACACTTCGCCGTCCCCGGAGGTCGCAGCTTCTGCGGCAGCGCGCCATTCCTCGAACGACCAGGGAGAGTCCCAACTCGCTGGCGGTTCGCCGATGCCAGCCGCATCGAGAAGGGTCTTGTTGTAGTACATGACCTGCGTGTACTGGCTCGATGGCAAGGCCCAGAGGTGATCCCCGTCGACATAGGTGTTGATGCTGGCCTCAGAAAACTTCGTCCGATCGAGATTCTTGGCGAACGGCGCGATGTCCTCTAACTGGCCGTTCGCGATCATTCCCGGGATGAGGGAGACAGACATCGCCGAGAGGTCGGGGGCCTTGCCCGTCTGGCGAAGAGCGTTGATCCTGGTGACCAGCTCTGGCCATCCGCCAGGCACATTCTCGACGGCGATACCGAGGCCGCCGCTTTTCTTACTGGCTGCGAACAAGTCCTTGTAGTCGTTCTTGAGAACGTCGAGATAGGCGAACTTTAACGTGGTGAGGGAGCCAGCGGGTGAGGCTGGTGCCGCGCATGCAGCGAGGAGGGCGCTCAGCGCACCAGCCGCACCGAGTCCGACTCCGCCCCTCAGAAGGGTGCGGCGTGAGAGTTGCGCGCTGTGAAGGACGGCGACACCGCGTTCTTGGCTCTTCATGAAATTCTCCAAACAACTCTGTTCAGGGCCGGGTTGCGGCCTTAGTGGATCTCGCGAGTTATACATTAGATGTATATTGGTGAAAAGTCGATCACCTCTTAGGTTCTCACCGGCAGATTTTTAGCTTAGTAGGACCTACATTTCCCTATTTCCCCACGATTCAGGCGAGTTTTGGTATTCAGTCGATCATTTGAGATAATCGGATCTCTTTTGCTGTAACGCTATATCATCGGATGACAAGATAATAGGTTGATTTATGAGCAAAGAGTGTCGGCGCTCGATTGCACGCTGAGGAGAAAAATGGCCGTGTCGATGACGACAGCCCGAACGGGGATCAAGGCGCGTCGACGCCGAAATTCCCGGCAAAAAAACGGTTGGGCGTACCTCTTTCTTGCGCCCCAACTCGTCGGACTCCTGCTATTTACGGTAGTGCCGACGCTCGCCACGATCGCGCTGAGTTTCACAAATTTTCGTCTGGGCGGCACATCCGACTGGGTGGGATTCGAAAACTACCTCAACCAGCTGAGCGATCCCGTGCTTCTCAAAGCGGCCACCAATACCGTTGTGTTTACCCTGATGTACGTGCCAGCGGTCGTGGTGGCGGCGCTGACCGTGTCGTTACTTTTCCTGCGCGTTCGCAGGGGTCGAGCGGTTTACCAGACCGCGTACTTCATGCCTCTCGTCACATCAACTGCCGCGACGTCGCTTGTCTGGGCTTTGGTTTTCCAGCCCGACTATGGCCTTGCAAATAAGGCGCTGGAGGGAATCGGGCTTCCGGTCCTGCGCTGGTATTCCTCGCCGGATCAGGCACTGCCGACGCTGGTGTTGATCGTGGTCTGGGCCACCGTCGGAAACTCCATCATTCTCTTCACCGCGGGCATCCAATCGGTCCCTTCACATATCAACGAGGCCGCAGCACTCGATGGTGCGACGGGCCTAAAGCGCCTCGTTTTCATCACACTGCCGCTGATCTCGCCGACACTCTTCTTCGTCATCACGATTACGGTGATTGGTTCTCTCCAGTTTTTCGTTGAACCCTTCATCATCACCTCAGGTGGACCGGGCAACGCGACAACGACCGTGGTGCTCGAGCTCTACCGCCAAGCATTCACCTATTCGGCGATCGGACCAGCAGCAGCAATCTCATGCCTTCTTTTCGTGGCGATCCTGCTACTCACCCTGATCCAGTTCCGACTCTCCCGATGGGTTTCCTATGACCGCGACTGACAGCTCCCCCACTGCCACGCACCGCAGGCTTCCGCGAATCTCGAGGGCGCACATCCCGCTGATCGTTGGCGCGATTATCATGGTGCTTCCACTGATCTATATGATCTCGGTGTCACTGACACCCGCAGATCACGTTTTTGATGCTGATGCCGGGCTATTGCCCAAGGATCCTACGATCGCATCGTACCTGGATGCCTTTGCTCGGCTTGATCTCGGCCGAGGTTTCGTTAACAGCCTTGTGATCGCCGTACCGGTAACGGTGGGGGCGGTCATCACGTCATCGATGGCAGGATTCGCATTCGCCCGCCTCGAGTTCGTCGGGCGCACGTTGTGGTTTCTCGCCATCCTGATGACCATCATGGTGCCAGTGCAGGTGCGGCTCATTGCCGAGTACATCGGCTTTTCTTATGTGGGCCTGCTCGACACGTACTGGCCCCTGATCCTCCCAGCCGCGCTCAACAGCGCTTTCGGGGTGTTCCTGATGCGGCAGTACTTCTTGTCGCTTCCCCGCGAGATGGATGAGGCCGCCGAGCTTGATGGGGCTAACCCCTGGCAGTTCTTTTGGCAGATTGTTCTTCCGCAAGCGAAAGCCCCGATGGGAGCCCTTGCTCTCTTTACCTTCCTCGCATCGTGGAACGATTTTTTCGCGCCGCTCATTTTCCTCACGAGCGATTCCCTGTTCACGCTTCCGCTGCGAATGGCATCCACAGCGGGCCTATACGGGACTGAGTGGGCGCTTCTTATGGCTGCCGCGTGCGTCGCCATCCTGCCGTCGCTCATTGCGTTCATTCTGCTGCGAAAGTACATCGTGGCCGGGGTGTCATTCACCGGCGCCGGGAAATGAGAAACGTCATTGCATTACCCGCGTCGGAGACGCCCGAATCCCCGACTCTTCCCACCCGTGCAAGTGTGGTCGAGCCGCTTCGCATCCTGTTTGACAAACGATACATCCGATGTTTATTGTGTGTTTACGCGATCGTGAGGGTTTGAATTGAGCATCATCATAGAGTTTGACGTCACTGACGTGCGGTTTCCGACATCCGAATCATTGGATGGTTCCGATGCCATGAATGCTGACCCGGACTATTCGGCGGCGTACCTGCGGATTGTGACCGACGCCAACGACGGCCATGAGGGGCATGGCTTCGTGTTCACCATCGGTCGCGGAAACGACGTGGAGGTTGCGGCGATCCAGTCGCTGGCGCCGTACTTCCTAGGGCGTGACATAGAGGCGATGCTGTCAGACCTGGGCGGCCTATGGCATGAACTCGTGTACGACTCCCAGCTGCGTTGGCTCGGCCCGGAGAAGGGCGTCATGCATATGGCGATCGGAGCGGCCGTCAACGCGGCGTGGGATTTGCGCGCCAAGCGCGCCGGTGTGCCCCTGTGGCAATTACTCGGTCGCCTCACCCCTGCTGAGATTGTCGGCCTGATCGACTTCCGATACCTGTCTGACGCCCTCACGCCGGAGGAGGCCCTCGCCATTCTGCAGGCTGCCGAAGGGGGGCGGGCCGAACGTGAGCGGCTCCTGTTGAGCGAGGGATTTCCCGCCTACACCACCACCCCGGGCTGGTTGGGATACTCCAACGAGAAGCTCGAGCGACTGTGCAAGGAGGCAGTGCGCGACGGCTTCACCCAGATCAAGTTAAAAGTGGGCGCCAACGTCGACGATGACATCGAAAGAATGTCGATCGCACGGGCCGCGGTAGGCCCAAATATTCGGATCGCGATCGATGCCAACCAGCGCTGGGATCGTGACGCGGCCGTCGAATGGATTGCCCGTCTGGCCCCATTTGATCTGGCCTGGGTGGAGGAGCCCACCAGCCCCGACGATGTGCTGGCCCATGCCGCTATCGCGCGGGCGATAGCCCCCATCCCCGTAGCCACCGGCGAGCACAGCGCGAACCGCGTCATGTTCAAGCAATTTCTCCAGGCCGACGGTGTGCAAGTGCTTCAAATAGACGCGGCGCGCGTCGCCGGCGTCAATGAGAATATCGCCATCCTGCTGCTCGCCGCGAAATTCGGCGTGCCGGTCTGCCCTCATGCTGGCGGAGTAGGGCTCTGCGAGACCGTGCAACACCTGGCGATGTTCGACTTCATCGCGGTAGCGGCGACCAGGACCGACCGGATGATTGAGTTCGTCGACCACCTGCACGAACATTTCGTAGAACCGGTCGTGATCGAGAAGGGGCGCTACCGTGCCCCCCTGAAGCCGGGCTCCGGGGCGCAGATGCTCGATGCATCCATCGAGGAGTACACCTTCGTCGGTTCGTCCCTTACGCCTGCCTAGCGGCGTGCTGGCTTCGAAAAGCAGTAGCGTTCCCCGCTACGGAATGCTTAGGGGGGACGCCGGCTGGCGTCAGACGACGCCCTTGGTGATGATGAAATCGCAATACGGCGCGACTTCTGTCGTAGTGATGACGGCGAACGCCGTCGCAGCACGGGTGTAAAAGTCATAACGTGGGATCACCCCATACTGAGTTTCGGGGTAGCCGGCGTCGCGCGCGGAATGCAGGACCGCTTCGTGGGCACTGTTCAGGGTGTCAGACCCGTCTGCCGCACCCATACGTTCCAGCGGAGTCGCGATGTGGTCGTCGAGCGGGAACACAGATAGCACCGCTGCGATAACGTCAGCCGCCCCGGCTCCTCTCGCGGCCACGACCGGGATCCCGAGAGAGTGTGCCGGAAAGTTGCGGTCGGCCACGACCAGTTCATCGCCATGGCCCATCCGGTCAAGGATCAGCAGGATCTCACCCGACAGAATTGGATTGATGCTCTTCAACAACTTTTCTCCCTCGATTGACCTGTAATTACCGGCACACTCACCCGAATCGCAGCACCTGCAGGCCCGCGGCGTCGAGGGTGGCCAGGCCCATCCGCTCCCGAAACGATCGCCACGAGGGGCGGGATCGCGGTCCCGGAACCGCCATCGTCACCTCGAAAAGGATTTCGGTCACCAGTAGGCGCTGCAGTCGCGCGGGCGCGATGCGAGATCTGCCGCTCTGAACCACCACAATGCGAATGGCGTCGGGCGCGACATCCCGTTCCATGTTGCGAAGCATCGACGACGCTTTCATGATGGATGACCGTCGGCCGTCGCTTTCGATCGCCAGTATCACGATGCTCGCCGGAAGCGATTTGGCGGTGGATGCCGACGCGCTGCTCGAGACCTCGATGTCGGAATCCCGGGCGCCCGCCCGCAGCAGTTCCAGGAGCTCCTGCGCATCACCCTCGAGAAAGATCGGACCGGTGAGCAGGTGCGCCGCGGAAACCCGCAGGCGCTCGACACGCTTCCTCCACGACATGAGTTACTCTTTTCGGGCCAGGCGTGCGCCGCTAGCGCTTCGCGACAGAGTCGGAATCGTTTGCCTCGAGGTAAGTCTCGCGCAGCTTGACGGATTCGTGGGCCGTGCCACGCTTCTTCTCCTGGCGGGACTTGTAGTTCAGGTTGAGCACCTCGACGATGATCGCGAACGCGATGGGAACGTAGATCAGCGCCTTTTCGATGTGAACTTCGAAGCCGTCTGCGACCAGGGTGACACCGATCAGCACCAGGAAGGCGAGCGCCAGCATCTTGACTGTGGGGTGCTTATTGACGAAAGCGAAGATGTACTTCGACGAGAAGAGCATCACACCGAACGACAGCACTACCGCGACGACGATCACCAGCAGGCTGTCGACCATGCCGACGGCGGTGATTACCGAGTCGAACGAGAACACGATATCGAGCAGGAGAATCTGGGCGATGACGGCGCCGAAGGTGACGGCCTTTCCGGGGGCTGACTCATCAGCTTCGGCGCCCTCCAGCTTATTGTGGATCTCGATCACGGCCTTGTAGATCAGGAAGAGCCCACCGACGATCAGGATCAGGTCTCGACCGGAGAACCCCATCCCAAAAAGCGCAAACAGGTCGTTCGTGAGGGTGATGATCCACGAGGCAACGAACAACAGGCCGATGCGTGTGATCATTGCGAGCGACAGGCCAAGGTTGCGGGCCTTCGCCTGCTGTGCGGCGGGGAGTTTGCTCGCGAGAATCGAGATGAAGATCACGTTATCGATGCCGAGCACGATTTCCAACACGAAGAGGGTGAGGAAGGCGACGATCAGGTCGGGAGAGAAGTCCAGGGATAAGTCCACAGAGACACCTTACAAAAGCCTGAGTGCGCGAATCTGTGGGTGGCCCCAAAAGACGTGTCCCACACACGGTACGTTTGAGGCATGTTCTTTCGCACCATCGGCGCTCTCGGGATTCTGGCCATCACGGGCATTGGCCTGGTGGTCATCCTGACCGCCCTCACGCTGATCGCTGCTGTGGCGTTCCCCGGCATCGTCCCCTCCTTCGCGGAGTAGTCTCTCCCATTAAGCGGGCAGTATTTTCGCCCGCAATTCGGGCTGCAGGTCATTCCCGGCTTCGAGAAGTCGCGGCAGGAGTTCGCGCTCCAGAGTCGTCGCCCGGTAACTGAGAGCGACAGTGATCTCATGTTCCGGTCGATGGATCACCGTGATCGTATCCCCGGCAGAAATGAACCCCGGCGTCACCACGCTGAGATAGGCGCCCGGTCGAGCCGCCTTCGTGAAGGTTTTCACCCAACCGCGCTCGCCCATCCAACCGCGGAAGGTGGAGCACGGGATCCTTGGAGTGGTCACACGCAGCTCCACAGTGTCGCCGATGCGCCAGATCTCGCCCAGCCGCGCCTCGTTCACATCGAGGCCAACGGTAGTGAGATTCTCGCCGAAGAAGCCGTTGGGCAGTTCTCGCCCCAACCGGGTTTGCCAGTCATCGAGATCTTCGCGACCGAACGCGTAGAGCGCCTGCGAGTCTCCCCCGTGATGGCGTGGGTCACCGATGACGTCGCCGACCACGCCACTACCGAGGCCGCCGTGCTTCGGCCCGGGTGGGCGAACCTCCCACGATCCGGGTCTGGCGGTCTTGTTGATGCCGGTGGAGAGGTCGGCTTTGTGCGGGTTGGGCTGCAGGGTGCCGACGTTCACGGAATCGAGACGGGCATCCATCATGGATTCGCCACCTCGAAGGTGTTGCACGCGCTCGGCCCACCGGTATGGCCCGCGGTGAACCACCGCTGGCGAGCCTCGCTGGAACCGTGGGTCCACGACTCGGGCGAGACCGATCCGCCCTGCGACTGCTGGATGCGATCGTCGCCCACCGCGGAGGCGGCGCTGAGGGCATCGGCGATTTGGGCGTCCGTCACGGGATCGAGGAACGTCGCGCCGGAGTCTGACCTGATCTCGGATGCGGCCCCCACCCAGGATCCCGCGAAGCAGTCCGCCTGCAGCTCCAGGCGCACGGAATCCGAGGCCGGGCCGGTGTCCTGGCGGTTGAGACCCTCCATGATCCCGGTGCTGTTCTGGATGTGGTGACCCCACTCATGAGCAACCACATACATCTCCGCGAGCGGACCACCCGACGAGCCAAAGCGGGTACGGAGATCGTCGTAGAAGGCGGTGTCGATGTAGATGAGCTCGTCGGCGGGGCAATAGAACGGCCCGGTCGCGCTGGTCGCGCCGCCGCATCCGGTGCCCGTCTGCCCGGTGAAAAGCACGACCTCGGTGGGGCGGTAGCTCTGGCCGAGGGCAGGCAGTTCTTTCGCCCAGTAGGTGTCGAGCGAGTCTGCGGCGCCCGCGATCCTGCAGTCGATATCGGTGTTTGCGGCCTCGCCGGTGGTGCACTGGCTCAGCGTTTCACCCTGCTGCTGCGTGCCGTCAGTGGTGCCGCCGCCCGCGAGCCCGGTGAGGTCGATGCCGAGGAGCTGAGAGGCGATGAACAGCCCGATCGCGAGCAGCCCGCCGCCGGCGCCCACCGCGACGCCAGTGTTTCTGCCTCGGCGCGACACCTTGTCTGGGTTGATGCGCGCGTCGTCGTTGAAGGTCATATTCCGACCGTACTACCGCACCGCGGGGCCGCGCCAACTACCAGCTGCCGCCGTCGATCCCGTGGGTCAGCCTCCCGTCGCACGAAGTCCGCGCGCCGTCGACAACAGCAACGCAGTGGGCCAACTGTCGAGAGGCTCACCATCAGAGAGGTCTGCAGTACTACGGTGAATCAGTAGGCCAGCTTTTCACGGCAGTCAGTCGAACATCTCGGGAGGTCGTCATGAGGGAAACACGCGACATCGTTCGCCAGGTCACCGTCGGGGCGAGCATGGTCATTGCCGTCATCGGAGCGTATGTCGGGTCAGGTGCGGCGGGCGGAACACGGATCCAGAATGCGGCGAACGGTGCCCTCAGCGCAACCTCCACCCCCCTCGCGCCCGACACTCCCGCCTTCTCGATCTGGAGTGTCATCTACCTCGGGCTGATCGCGTACGCGGTGTGGCAGTTCTTGCCCGGCCAGTCGAGCGCCGAGCGGCATCGTCGCCTCGGGTATTGGATCGCGGCATCCCTCATTCTCAATGCGGCCTGGCTTCTCAGCGTGCAGTTGGATCTGCTGGCCCTGAGCCTGCCCATCATCGCGCTGCTGCTTGGGGTGCTCGGCTGGGCGTTCGTGCTGTGCCTGAAGCATCGCCCGAGCGGCCCCGTCGACGCGCTGCTGACCGACGGCACCGTTGGGCTTTACCTCGGCTGGGTGAGTATCGCGACTGCCGCTAATGCGGCGGCCGTCTTCACCGCGGCGGGCTTCGACGGCTTCGGGCTGTCGCCGGACCTGTGGGCCGTCATCGTGCTGGCCGTCGCTTCTGCCGTAGGGGTGATGCTCGCCATCGTCGGACACGGCCGAATCGCGCCGGCGCTATCGCTCAGCTGGGGCATCGCCTGGGTCGCCGTCGGGCGCCTCACGGGCGAACTCATCTCCACTCCGGCCGGAATCGCGGCCATCATCGCCGCCGTGATCATCGTGGTCGTCACCATCATCATCCGGGTCACCAACGGCAAGGTTGCAGCGATATGACCGAAGTGGCACAGACCGCCCGCAGTCGCTGGGTCGGCCTGGTCGCTATCAGCGTCGCCGTGGCGCTGATCATTGTCGACTCGACCATCGTGAACGTCGCGATCCCCTCGGTCGTCGACGAGCTGGGGATCACCTCGACGCAGGTGCAGTGGGTGCAGGAAAGTTACACGCTCGTGTTCGCCTCGCTGCTTCTCGTCTTCGGCACGCTCGCCGACCGCTACGGCCGCCGGCGCGTGCTGCTGATCGGGGTGACGATCTTTTCTCTGGCGTCGATCCTGGCTGCCCTGTCGCAGACCGGCGAGCTTCTGATCGCCTCACGGCTGGTGCAGGGGGTCGGCGGGGCGATGATCCTGCCCGCATCGCTGTCCATCATCAACGCCACCTTCCGAGGCAAAGAGCGGGCCATCGCCTTCGCGGTCTGGGGCTCCACCATCGGCGGAATGGCGGCCGTCGGGCCACTGCTCGGCGGCTGGCTCACCACCTACTTCTCGTGGCGCTGGGCATTTGGAATCAATGTTCCCCTCGGCGTCATCATCGTCATCGGGGTGATGGTGTTCGCCCTCGAATCACGTGAAGAAGGCACACCCAGGAGAGTGGATGCGGTCGGCGCCCTCCTGTCTGTGTTGCTCTTCGCCTCCCTCGTCTTCGGACTTATCGAGGGCCGCACGTACGGCTGGTTCGTCAGCGACACGCCACCCGACTTCTGGACGCTCGATATCTCGCCGATTCCCTTCGTGTTCCTCGCGACCCTTCTCGCGCTGGCCGCCTTCATCGTGTGGGGGTTGCGGCGTGAGCGAGCCGGCCAATCGACGATGCTCGCGTTCGGGCTGCTGCGCATTCCGTCGTTCCGCAACGGCAACATCGCGGCGATGATCGTGTCCCTCGGCGAGTTCGGCATCATCCTGTCGCTGCCGCTGTGGCTGCAGAACGTGCTCGGCTACGACGCTCTGCAGACCGGGCTGGTGATTCTCGCGCTCGCCATCGGCTCGTTCGTGGCCAGCGGGTTCGCTGGCGCCTTCGGCAACCGGATCGCTCCAGTCCTGATCGTCAGGGTGGGCATCCTCGCCGAAATCGCCGGCGTGCTGCTGGTTGCGGTGGCGATCGTTCCCGGTGCGCAGTGGTGGCAGGTAGTTCCGGGGCTCTTCGTCTACGGCTTCGGAGTCGGTTGTGCCACGGCGCAGCTCACCAGCGTCGTGCTGATGGATGTGCCGATCGAGCAGAGCGGGCAGGGTTCAGGCACACAGTCGACGGCTCGCCAGGTCGGCTCCGCGCTCGGCATCGCCATCCTTGGGACCATCCTCTTCACCTCGCTCGGCGCCGGCCTGGCGTCCCGGCTCGACGACCGCAGCGACATCCCGGACAGTGTGAAGGCCCAGATCGTGACTGCCGTGGTTGACTCCGCGGGCACCGTCATTCCCGGCCTCGACGCTCAGTCGCCGGATGCCGCGGCAGACGCCCGCGCCGCCTTCAGCGATTCGACCCGATTCGCGGCGTTCTCCGCCGCCGGCTTCCTCGCGCTCGGATTCCTCGCCAGCCTCCGCCTCGGCTCACCTCATGGGCACCGTCTCGCCGCGCGCCGCCCCCGTTAGCCTTTCATCATTCAGGAGGTCATGTGGCTGAAGTGACCAGAGGGGCTGAAGTGATCCCGCCAGCGGCCTCCAGACCCAGCAGTCACACCACCTCCTGAATGATGAAAGTAGCGACCGAGCTGGAAGCCAGCAAAACGGTTAGTGGCGACCTCGGCGGCGGAAGACCCGGCGCACTCGCTCGGCCACGTTCGCGGGCGGCGGCTCGTTGTATTCGTGAGCGAACTCCTGGCCGCTCATGGCCTGGATCGCCTCCATTACGTCATCCGTAGCCGTGCGACGCGCGCGACCCGACGTCGCGGGGCCGTGGGCGGACAGATCCATCGGTGCCCCGAACTCCACCGTGACCCTGGCCACCCGAACCCGCTTGGATCCGGCCGGCTGGAGGTTCTCGGTGCCCGTCAGAGCGACCGGTATCACGACGGCCCCCGCGGTGAGAGCAAGCCACGCTACACCGGTGCGCCCGCGGTAGAGCCTGCCGTCGCGAGAGCGCGTGCCTTCCGGGTAGATCGCGAAGGCGCCGCCATCCTGAAGTACTCCGAGCCCGCTGTCGAGGGCATCCTGGGCCGCATGACCGGCGCCGCGCTCGACGGGAATTGCCCCAATGCCGGTGAAGAACGCCCGAGACAACCAGCCCTTAAAGCCCGTTCCCGTGAAGTATTCCGCTTTCGCCAGGAACGAGATGGACCGTGGAGCGACCAGGGTCACCACCACGCTGTCGAGGAAGGAGAGGTGGTTGCTGGCAATCAGCACCGCCCCCGTGGTGGGAACATTTTTCTTTCCGACGATTCGCGGGCGGAACACCAGTCGTGCGACCGGGGCGAAAAAGGCACGCGCGAAGAACTTGATCATTGCCTCAAGCCTAAGCGCGCTCGCTCCTGCCGATGTTTTTCTCCGCCACAGGCGCAACGCCTGCCTCTCGCTGCGCGCGGTAGTAGTCGCGGGCTTCCTCCTGGCGCTGCTTCTCGACTCCCAGAGCGATGGGTGCGCCGATGTGTTCTGGCGTGAACTCGAATGCGGCTACGAGATCGAGCGCGTGTTCACGCAGTCGGGGCAGCAGGCGGTCGTCGATGTAGGAGGTGATGGCCAATGCCCGCTGGCCCGAAATCCGGCCATGGATGAGATACCACGCGGCATTCTTCTCGATCAGTGAAAGCCCGAACAGGTCGCGTAGCCAGGTCAGCACCTGACGCGTTCCCTCATCCTCCACGGCATGCACGCCATCCGTGAACGCCTCCCACTGCAGCAGCTCGCCGTGGGCGCGCGCGGCTTCGATGAGCGCGTTCTGGTTGCTGTTGAACAGCGCGGCGGCTTCCACCTTCGGCAGCTTCGAGGCGGGCCGCAAATGCTGTGCAATCTCGGCAACCATCGCCTGGACGCGATCGGTAAGCAGCTGTCGTTGCGAATCTTCATCCCGGATGTTGCCGACCGACCGTGCCGTCGATCCGAAGTCACGCACATTCTGCACGAGACTCCTGAGGCCGGTGCGGTTGATCGCTGCTTCGTTGACCTGGTCGACGACGAACTGGGCCATCACCCCAGGGCCGGCGTGGGCGAACCTGCGGCTGTAATCGGTGAGCAAACGCTTCGCGACCAGTTGCAGGAGAACGTTGTTGTCGCCCTCGAAGGTGACGTAGACGTCGAGGTCAGCGCGTAGGGAGGTGAGACGGTTCTCGACCAGGAATCCCTGCCCACCGCACGCCTCGCGAGACTCCTGGATGATGTCAAGCGCGGCCCAGGTACTCAGCGGCTTGAGTGCTGCAGCGATAGTCTCCAGGTCCTGGCGGTCGGCATCGGTGTCATGCGCTCCGCTGAAGACGCCATCAAACTTCGCGAGGAACACCTCATGCGCGAACGACATCGCGTACGTGGTGGCGAGTCGGGGAAGCAGCCGACGCTGGTGGCGCTGGTAGTCGAGGATGACCTCCTCGTTCGACTCGCTGCCCGCCGTGAACTGCCGACGCTCAGACCCGTACGTCAACGCGATGGTCAGCGCGAGCTTGCTCGCCACGACGGCCGCACCATCGAGCGACACCCGACCCTGCACAAGGGTTCCGAGCATCGTGAAGAACCGTCGCCCCGAGCTCGCGATCGATGATGAGTACGTGCCATCCTCGGCAACATCGCCATAACGGTTAAGCAGGTCGGCGCGAGGCACGCGGACGTCGGTGAAATGCAGCCGGCCGTTGTCGATGCCATTCAACCCACCCTTGAGACCGTCATCCTCCCCGCCGATGCCCGCCAGGAATCCGTTCTCGTCACGGAGCGGCACAAAGAAAGCGTGCACACCATGGTTGACACCCTGGGTGATGAGCTGGGCGAACACCACCGCGGCGCGGCCGTCGACGGCGGCGTTGCCGAGGTAGTCCTTCCACGCGGCGCGGAACGGGGTGTTGAGTACGAACTCACCCGAGTGGGTGTCGAAGGTTGCCGTGGTGCCGACGGCAGCCACATCCGATCCATGACCGGTCTCGGTCATCGCAAACGCGCCGGGGATCTCGAGGTTCATAATGCCGGGCAGGTATTTCTTGTGGTGGTACTCGGTGCCCAGGTGCATGACGGCGGCGCCGAACAGGCCCCACTGCACGCCCGACTTGATCTGAAGCGATGGGTCTGCGAGAACGAGCTCCTCGAAGCCGGCGATGTTGCCGCCGTGGTTCTCGTTGCCGCCAACGGAGATCGGGAAGGCCCGATGAACTGCCTTCTCCGTGACGAGGGCGTGCAGTTGACCCATCACTCGTTCGCGATGCTCGAGCATCGACTGGCCCTCGACGCGCTTCATGTCAGCTCGGGCACTAAGAGTGCGAGCGGTGCGCCTGATGTCACCCCAGCGGCCCATCAGCTGCTCACCGAGCAGGGCGACATCGACAGCGGGGGCAATCGGCACACTCGGCGCTGCGGGCGTTTCCGTGACAGGGATGCTGGCAGGCGAGGTGGGGCTTTCGGTGAGCTGGCTCATCATCCAACGGTACGTCTGGCCCTGACGGACCGCACGAAGTCGGTAGGGAGGCACCAACCGGGCGCCGTGAGCGCGACGACCACGTTGTAGTCGTTCTACAAACCGAAGAGTTTGAATTTGTAGGATGAAGCGCAAGGCTGCGACAGCGTCAGGACAGCGTGAGGAAGAGTTTCTCCAACTCCTCCACCGACAGTTCGCTGTCATCACCCTCGGCCAGGCAATCCTTCATCGCCGCGGACACGATGGCAAACCCTGCCCGATCCAGAGCACTGGAAACGGCGGAAAGCTGCGTGATGACGTCACGACAATGTCCACCGTTCTCGACGGCGCTGATCAGCGCTCCCAACTGGCCGTGCGCTCTTCTCAGTCGGTTGGCTATCCTGCGAGTGTTGTCGGTGCTGGGCTCGAGGGTCATGAGGTGCGTCCTTTCGCTGGCCGGGTTGCCGCCAGCCATGTCACGTAGCCGCCATCCAGATTCCTCACGTTGTGACCGAGCTGGCTGAGCATGCTTGTCGCGGTATGCCCTCGCTGTCCCACCTGACAGTGAACGATCAGCGCCTGCCCTTCGAGCTCGCCGTGGCGTTTGCGAAGCTGCTCCAGCGGCATGCTGATCGCGCCCGGAATATGGCCCGCCCGATGCTCGGCCGGGCTCCGCACATCGACAAGAACAGCGCCATCAGCCATCCTGTCGGCCAGTTCGTGCCACTGGACCGACGAGCCCGGTGCCCGGCGAAGGTTGTCGGCCACATACCCGATGAGATTAATCGGGTCCTTAGCCGAACCGTATTGCGGAGCGTAGGCGAGTTCGAGATCCTTGAGCGCCGATGCCGTCAGCCCCGCACTCATGGCCGTGGCAATCACATCGATGCGCTTATCGACCCCGTGGCCCCCGATGATCTGGGCGCCCAGGATGGTGTCTCTCGCGGGGTCGACCAGCAGCTTGATCGCCATAATCTCGGCGCCGGGATAGTACGTTGCGTGCGACGCCGGATGCGTGTGGATGACCCGATGCGCACGTCCGGCCGCGACCAACTTCTTCTCGCTCCAGCCCACTACGGCCACCGTCTTATCGAACACTCCGATGATGGCCGTCCCCAGGGCAGGAATCGCGGCTGCCGGCTGGCCCGCTATGGCGTCGGCGACCGCCCGCCCGTGCCGGTTGGCCAGGCCCGCCATAGTGACGAGCGTGGGGTGCCCATCGACGGCATCGGTCTTCTCGACACCGTCGCCGACGGCGAAAATCCGCGGATCACTGGTGTGGTGCAGTTCGTCTACGGCAATGCCGCCGGTCGAGCCGAGACGAAGGCCGGCCGCCGACGCGAGGTCGACTGCCGGATGCACCCCCGCCGCATCGATGACCAGGTCGGCGTCGATCTCGGTTCCGTCGTCGAGCAGCACCGACTCGTCGGTGATGTCAGCGACCGTTCGGCCGAGAAATACGTCGACTCCATGAGCCTGGACTTCGGCAAGTACGAGGTTCGACATCTCGTGATCCAGCGGTGAGAAGAGCTGCCCTCCACGCTGGATGAGGGAGGTGTGGATGCCGCGACGCACCAGGTTGTCAACGGCCTCCAGCCCGATGAATCCGCCCCCAACGACGACGGCGGTCGGGGCGTCGCCCGCACCGTCCAGCACTGCCGTGATCGCATCCACATCATCGATTGTTCGCAGGCTCAGCGCGCGGGAAGACGGGCCGCCGACGGGCACCGCGATGGCTCCGGCAGCGAGCACGACATGGTCGTACGTCTCGGTGCCGGTCTCACCGGTGAGCACATTGCGAAATTCGACCGTACGCTCGGGTCGGTTGATGGCGACGACTTCGGTCGAGACCCGGACGTCGAGCCTGAAGCGCGCGGCCAGCACGGCGGGGGTCTGCAGCAGCAGGCTGCCCCGCTCCTCGATCACGCCGCCGACGTAATAGGGCAGCCCGCAGTTCGCAAATGAGACGTAGGGGCCACGCTCGAATATCACGATGTTGGCCGATTCGTCCAGCCGCCGCAGCCGGGTCGCTGCTGACATTCCGCCAGCAACACCGCCCACCACTAACACCGTCACCATGATGATCCTCCTGAACCGATAATACCGTAGGGGGTATTCGTGGCGGACATCCGGACCGTGCAGCACACGTAGGGTGGAATCATGGCAACCGTCACCCTGACCTCCGAAGCATTCGGCGACACCGTCGCACAAAACGGCATCACGTTCGTCGATTTCTGGGCGGAATGGTGTGGACCATGCCGCCAGTTCGCGCCCATCTTCGAAGCGGCGAGCGAAGCGAACCCCGACATCACCTTCGGCAAGGTCGACACCGAAACCGAACGCGAACTGGCCGGAGCGGCGGGCATCACCTCGATTCCCACCCTGATGGCGTTCCGCGATGGCGTGCTTGTCTTCTCCCAGCCCGGCGCGCTGCCGGCCCCGGCGCTCGATGAGGTCGTGCAGGCCGTGCGCGCCCTCAATATGGACGACGTCCACGAACAGATCGCGGCCCAGCAGGCAGAGCAGGTCCCAGCCCAGCAGTAAGCTGCACGGCGGGTTTGAACTCTATCTGAGCAGGCGTGATCATGCGCCGGATGCCACGACAGCGAGCAGCGCCTCACCATACTGTTCAAGTTTCTTCTCGCCCACCCCGCTGATGGTGGCCAGCTCGGCTAGCGAGCCAGGTTTCGTCACCGAGATGCCCCGAAGCGTGGCATCCCCAAAGACAATGTAGGCGGGGACGCCCTGGGCCTGCGCCTCCGCGGACCGCCACACGCGCAGCGCCTCGAACAACCCGAGCGCTGCCTCGGGCAACTGGGAAGCGACTGCTCTCTTCGCGGCCTTCGACCGCTTGGGGGCTTCACGCCGCAGCAGAACTGAGCGCGAACCGGCCAGCACTCCGGCCGAGGCCTCGGTCAGCACCAGGATTCCGTACTCCCCTTCGACCGCCAGCAGCCCCTGGGCCAGCAGTTGCCGCACGACGCCTCGCCACTCCTGGTCGCTGACATCCTGCCCGATACCCCAGGTCGCCAGTGCATCGTGACCGTGCTGCGCGACCCGCGGAGTCTGCTTTCCGACGAGGATGTCGATCAGGTGGCCAGCGCCGAAGCTCTGGTTTCGCTCGCGCTTCAGTCGCACGATGGTCGACAGCAGCTTCTGGGCGGGCACTGTGCCGTCCCAGGTTTCGGGCGGAGAGAGGCAGGTGTCGCAATTGCCGCAGGTGGCCGGGTGGATCGCGTCGCTGTCGGACGCCCGCGCCGAGGATGCAGCGTCGCCGAGGTACGACTGCCCGAAATAGCCGAGCAACTGCACCCGCCGGCACTGGATCGTCTCACACAGCGCCAGCATCGCGTCGAGATGGGCCGTAAGATTTCGCCGGTGGGCAAGCTCACCCTCGGACTGGTCGATCATGCGGCGCTGCTGCACGACATCCTGAAGCCCATAGGCGAGCCACGCCGTCGCGGGAAGGCCATCGCGACCGGCCCGACCCGTCTCCTGGTAGTAGCCCTCGACGCTCTTGGGCAGGTCGAGGTGAGCGACGAACCGCACATCGGGCTTATCGATGCCCATGCCGAAGGCGATGGTCGCCACCATCACCATTCCCTCCTCGCGCAGGAACCGGCTCTGGTTCGATGAGCGCACCCTCGAGTCGAGTCCGGCGTGGTAGGGCAGCGCCGTGATGCCGTTCTGCACCAGAAATTCCGCCGTCTTCTCGACGGATGCGCGGGAGAGGCAGTAGACGATTCCGGCGTCGCCAGAGTGCTCGCTCGTCAGCAGGGAGAGCAGTTGCTGCATCGGCTGCTGCTTGGATTCGATGCGGTACTGGATATTGGGCCTGTCGAAGCTCGACACGAACTGCCTCGCGTCGCCCAGGTCGAGTCGCTGGGCGATCTCGCGACGGGTGGTCTCCGTCGCCGTCGCGGTGAGGGCGATGCGCGGGATGCTCGGCCACCGCTCATGCAGAACAGACAGTTGCAAGTAGTCGGGCCTGAAGTCGTGCCCCCACTGTGACACGCAGTGCGCCTCGTCGATCGCGAACAGGGCGAGCTTTCCGCGATCGAGCAACTCGATCGTGGAGGAGACCCTCAGGCGCTCCGGCGCAAGATACAGCAGGTCGAGCTCGCCCGCGAGGAACGCGGCCTCGACGCGCGACCGCTCAACGGACGATTGGGTGGAGTTCAAAAACTCGGCCCGGGCGCCGACCGCGGAGAGGGCATCCACCTGGTCCTGCATAAGGGCGATCAGGGGCGAGATCACGATGCCCGTGCCCTCGCGCACGAGCGCCGGGATCTGGTAGCACAGCGACTTGCCACCGCCCGTCGGCATCAGCACGAGCGCGTCGCCGCCATCGATCACCGTCTGGATGATCTCGGCCTGCTGGCCGCGGAAGCTGTCGTAACCGAAGGTCTTCTCGAGCACGCCGAGGGCGAAAATGCTCCGGGAGGGGGCGCTGCCGGCGGGGGCACTTTGGGATGGGGCACTGTGGGATGGGGCGCTGTGGGATAGGGCACAGTGGGCGGGGGTCACTCCCCGAGTTTACGAGGGACTGCCGACGCTGGCCCACCGCTAGCGGGATCTGTGCACTCAGCGCGGCCGCCTCGCGGCGGCACTCACCCGCGGTGTTCATAACTCCTGCAGAACGCACCGGGGGCGGGCTGACAGGCCCGGATTCGGGACTATCTCATGAACGGTGTTTCCGGCGGTTCTCATTTAGTAGGTCTCCGCGGCCGGCCAGCGGTCTGCGAAGGTGATGGCGAAGGCGTTCAGCGCGGGCTTCCAGCGCATCGTC